>JAPLVT010000005.1 GCA_026396975.1 Candidatus Iainarchaeum sp. | reverse complement strand
AGGCGGCCTGTTCCACGTGATGAACCACGCAATCTACAAGGGATTGCTTTTCCTCACCGCGGGAGCAGTAATTTATCGGGTTGGAACCAAAAACCTCAACAGCATGGGCGGGCTGGCGCACAAAATGCCGTGGACAACGGTTTTCTTCATTGTAGGCGCGCTTGCAATTGCGGGAATTCCCCCTTTCAACGGGTTTGCATCAAAGCTGATAATTTACGAGAGCGTTTTCCTTTTCAGCCCCGTGCTTTCAGTTATCGCAATGCTGGTGAGCGTTCTCACGCTCGCTTCTTTCGTAAAGGTTTTTTACGCTGTTTTCATGGGCCCGCGCCCGGAAGGGCACGAAAAAATCCGAGAAGTGCCCCTGGCAATGCTGATTCCAATGGGCGTGCTGGCGCTGCTTGCAATAATTTTTGGCCTGCTGCCGGACGTTGTGCTTAACACAATAATCAGCCCTGCCGCTCAGGCGCTGATAAACCATGCGGCTTACGCGGGAGCCGTGATGTGAATGGCGCTGCAGACAGGAAACGGCGCCTGGGACCCTTTGTTGTGGGCAACCGCCTTTGCAATAATTGTAATCATAGTCTTGATTATTCGCGCTTTCGGGGTGAAAACCCGGAGCGGCAGCGGCGCGCAGGGCGAACAGTTCTTTTCAGGCAACGAGCCGCCAAAAGGGCAAATAAAATCAAGCAATATTTACTGGGGTTTCTTCGAATCAACCAAGGGATATTACGGCTGGGCGAAAAGGCTGCACAGCGGCATTGTGAACGATTACGTTTACTGGCTGGTGCTGGTTGCGGTAGTGCTGCTTGTTGCTGTAACGCTGGGGGGATTCGCTTGGGCATGAACCTGCGGGCAGTGTTTGGCAGCGCTTGCACGGAGGCATTTGCATGGGCATGAATGATTTCAAGCGCAGCCTGTGGGTTTTCCACGTGAACACAGGCAGCTGCAACGGATGCGACATAGAAATAGTCGCTTCCCTCACTCCGCGCTATGACATCGAGCGCTTTGGGATGAAACTTGTGGGAACACCGCGGCACGCCGATGTCCTGCTTGTAACAGGGCCTGTTGCGAGGGGAATGGACAAAAAGCTGCGCAGGGTGTTTGAGCAGACTCCGGACCCGAAGGTTGTAATGGCAATCGGCAATTGCGGAATAAGCGGCGATGTTTTCTACGAATCTTACAATCTTGTAGGCCCAATTGACAAGGTAGTGCCTGTTGACGTGTTTGTGCACGGCTGCCCGCCGAGGCCCGAAGCGATTATTGACGGCGTTGTGAAAGCGTGGGCAAAGCTTGAGGAAAAAGGGGCTGAGGGCAAAAAGGGTTTGCGGAAGCCGGTTGCAGGCAAAGCGGCTGAAAAATCTGGCGGAACAAAGAGCGCAAAAGAAGTGCATGGCAAAAGCAAAGCAGGGGGCAAAGCGGAATGAAGCCGGATGCTGTTCTAAAGGATTTGCAGAAGAAACTCGGCGCGAATATTCTGGAAGCACGGATTGCGGAGCACGCCGAGGGCGGGAAAAAGAAGCACGTTGCAAAGAGCATTTGGGTGAAAGTGGGGAAGAGCGCGTTCAAGGATGCTGTCGCGGAGCTTTGCAAGATGCACCCGAACATATACTTTGCTGTTATCAGCGGATGCCAGGAAGGGGACATTGTGGAATTGAATTACCACTTCTCATTTAATTACGCCGAGCCGGGAGAAGAGTTTTTTGTTACATTAAAAGTCGCGCTTCCAAAGAGCGGGCTTTCGCTCCCTACAATAACAAATTTGGTGCCGGGGGCGCTTATTTCCGAGCGCGAAACGCAGGAGATGTTTGGGGTGCGCATCGAGGGAATCCCCGACCCGCGTCGGATATTTTTGGATGACGGCTTCCCGCAGGGAGTTTTCCCCTGGAGAAGGGATGAAACTGGGCCCCAAAAGCTTGTGAAAAAAATCAACGAGGCTGATGAATGATGCGCTGCGGCGGCAAACATGAAGGGGCAGTGGTGCTTTATGGCTGAAAAGGAAACAATGCGGCACGGCAAACAGCGCCTGGACACTGGCGCCGGCAGGGGTGACGAGGAAACAATGCAGCACGCGAAAGGCGGCACCTCTTTCACAATCAGCATTGGGCCGGTGCACCCGGCGCTGAAAGAGCCCATACAGCTTGACTTTGAGATCGAAGGCGAAAAAGTGAAGAACGCCGACCTGCGGCTGAGCCAAGCCCACAGGGGGATAGAATGGATTGGCACAAACAGGAATCCGATACAGATACTTTACCTTGCGGAAAGAATCTGCGGGATATGCAATGTCTGCCACACTCTTTCATTCTGCAGGGCCGTGGAAAGCATCGCAAACATTGAAGTGCCGCCGAGAGCGCAGTACATCAGGACAGTTACGGCCGAACTTGAGAGAATACACTCGCACATGCTATGGGCGGGCGTTGCAGCGCACGAGCTCGGTTTCGACAGCGTGATGCATTACACCTGGAGGGCGCGGGAGAAAGTGCTCGACACAATTGAAATTCTGACAGGCAACCGGGTCACAAAAGGCATGCCTACAATCGGCGGCGTGCGCAGGGATTTCCCTGAAAAGCACCACAAGAGAATACTGGAAACAGTTGGATTCTACAAAAG
Source organism: Candidatus Iainarchaeum sp. (assembly GCA_026396975.1). Lineage (GTDB taxonomy): Archaea > Iainarchaeota > Iainarchaeia > Iainarchaeales > JAPLVT01. The sequence goes on along the minus strand of JAPLVT010000005.1, from coordinate 13,095 downwards.
CATCTTCGGAAAACTGCAGGACATGCTGCTGCACGATCCAGTAATAGAAGCGAGGACCCGGGGCATCGGCGTCCTGAAAAAAGAGGAAGCGCTCGCGCTCTGCGCGGTAGGGCCGACCGCAAGGGCTTCGGGGGTAAAGCGCGATGTGCGGCAGGACGAACCGTACGCCGCATACTGCGACCTTGGCGTGAGAGCGATAACCCCGAAAGAAGTTTTGGGGGAAGTGCACGGCGACGTGTTCGACAGGATTGCAGTGCGCCTTGCGGAGGTAGCGCAGTCCGCGGATATCATTGAGCACTGCGTGCGCAACATTCCTGAAGGAAAAATCGTGTTCGAGGAAAAGCCGATAAAAGTGCTGGCGCAACTGCGCGGCGCGCAGGGCGAGGGAATCGGAAGGCTCGAGGCGCCGAGGGGGGAAGTATTCCACTATGTTAAGATGACTGGGCAGGAAGCCCCTTACGCCTGGAAAGTCAAGGCGCCCACTTACAGCAACCTGCTGAGCATTCTGCCGATGATGAGGGAGGCGCAAATCGCGGACATCCCAATAATCGCGGCTTCGATTGACCCCTGAAGCGCTGAGGCGCTTGTCAGTGGAAAAAACAATGCTGTTGAAGAGGGGTTTACGATGATTGGAAATATTGCCGCTTTGGCGATTGTGCCTGTTGCAGGGGTTGCTGGAATAATTTTTGGCCTGCTTTTCAAGGGGCTTGACAGGGTTCTGGGGGCGCGGATGCAGGCGAGAGTCGGCCCGCCGCTATTGCAGCCCTTCATCGACGTGAAAAAGCTGCTGATGAAGGAGAACATTGTTCCGCAGAACGCGGTTGCATGGCTTTTCAACGCAGCGCCGGTGGCCGCGCTGTGCGCTTCAATCGCGCTGTTGCTATACATCCCGCTATTCGGCTCTGGCGCCTTGCTGGAAGGAAGCGGCGACATGGTGCTGGTTGTTTACCTGCTGCTGTTGCCTTCGCTAGCGATGGTTGCGGGCGGCTTCGCTTCTGGCTCGCATTACGCGACAGTCGGCGCCCAGAGGGAAATGGTCGCAATGCTGAGCTACGAGTTCCCGCTTGCAATTGCTGTTGTAAGCGCGGCGTGGCTGCTTGCCTCCAAAGCCATTGCCGTGCAGGCTTTTTCGCTGGCTGCCCTGAGCGCTTTCCCGCTTTGGTCGCTTGTCGGGACGCTCGGCTTTGTTGGGCTCGCGGTTTTGCTTGCGGTTCTGCTGTTTGTGATGCCAGGCGAGCTTGGAAAAGCGCCTTTCGATGTCGCGGAAGCCGAAACCGAAATCGCCGGCGGAGTGCTCGCGGAATACAGCGGCGTAAACCTCGCGCTGTTTTATCTCGCCGATGCAGTGAAAAGCTTCGCGATGGCCGCGATCATTGTCGCAATTTTCCTTCCTTGGAACGCCACGGCGATGTTAAGCATTAGCGATATGTGGGCTGGCGCGGCCGCTGGCGCGCTGTTCTTTTTGGCAAAGGTTTTTGCGGTCATGTTTGCCGGCAATACCTTCATGCGCATTGCGCTGGCGCGGCTGCGGATAACGCAGGTTGTGCGGGTTTATTGGGGCTATGCAAGCGCGGCCGCCCTTGCGGGCCTGCTGTTGATTGCAGCCGAATTGGTTCTGGTGGTTTGAATGTTCGGAATGGCGAAAGAGTTGTTGCGGCAGCTGTTCAAAAAGCCTTTTACCAATCTTTTTCCCGCAAAGCGGGCGCCGGGTTCCGTGAAAGATTTCCTGAAAGCCGTTGGCGAAGGCAAGAAGAAATTGAATCCGCCGGTGCCTGTGCCGGAAGGGTATCGGGGAAAGATAAGGTATTATAGGGACAAGTGCATCGGCTGCGGGCTTTGCACGCGCGTTTGCCCCGCGGAAGCCGTTGTTCTGATTCCGGAAGAGAAAAAAATCCGCTATCACATGTCACGCTGCTGCTTCTGCGCGCAGTGCGTTGAGGTCTGCCCCGTGAAAGCGCTTGAAACAACGCAGGAATTTTTGCTCGCGGATTACAAGAAGAGCTGAAAAATCCATTGGGAATCAGAGCGGCGGTATTGCTGAAAAAGCCGCGCGCTCTATGGCTTCTATTGCCTTTTTCTTTGCGAGCATGACAGCGGGAGACATTTTCTCGCCGAGCAGCATTTCTCCCGGCTGCACGCCTATGCAGATTATTCTGCCCGCGTACTTCTCAAGCCGCAGCACCAGCTGCTGCAGCGGCACCCCATGCGTGCCGATTGTGGCGCTGTCCAAATTTTCTTTGCGCAGCAGCCGCACGCTGCCGGGGGGCAGGCCCATCTCAGCCGCGTCAACAATGACAAGGACAGCGGGCTTTTCCCTTTCGATCACGCCGGCAAAATTCTCGGGGACTGTTTCGCAGGCGATGCTGATGAAATCCTTTTTCTCACCGCGCTTCAGCTCTTCCGCAACTGCGTTGCCGACCGCATCGTCGCCGTGCAACGGGCTTCCGATTCCCATTACAATTGTTTTCATAATGCAAACACGCTTCTGTTTCGCCTGATTTTTTCCGGCACAAAAATATGGCCCATAAAAACTGTTCTATTTTGCCTCGATTTTTTTAAGCAGCACATCGTTGCCGCCGAGCAGCTCGAATTCCTTGCAGCCGCATTTCGGGCAGCCCATTTCCCAGAGCCCGAGGTGCGCCATGTCGTGCGTTACAGTAAAATTCTTTACAGCACCCTTGAAGCCGCAACCGCATTTTATGCTCGGCCTGACAGTTTCAACGCTGACCTTTACCTCCAGCCCTTCGCCGAATTCCTTGCGCAGCATTTCCGTGAGCCAAAAAACAAGGTCATCATCGTGGATGTGGCGCAGTGCGCCGACTGCAACAACAAGCTTCAGTTCCTTTATTTTTCTGCCCCGCAGCTTTCCAAGCACCGCACCGGCAATTCCCTGTACAACAGCAGCATCGTGCATCCGGGCACCCCTTTTTTGCAAATATGGCAAACCGCTTTTATTTTTGAACTTTTTATCGCTGTTTGCCATATGTGAAATGCAATTTATTGTTCAAACGTTTAAGCATTTCACTATACTTGTGAAATAAAAACCTTTAAAAAAACAGCCTTGCTTGTTTTGTTAAAAAAGGGGCTTGCTTTATGAACAAAAGTGCTTTTTTGCTTGCGGCGTTTTTGCTCTTGCTGCTGCAATCCTGCGCAGCCCAAACCATATCCGAACAGCCGGTTGCAAGCAAAAGCGTCACGCTATACCTGTTCTGGGGAAACGGCTGCCCGCACTGCGCGAAGGAAGAGGCTTTCCTCGGGCAGATGAAAGTGAAATACCCGACGCTTGAGGTCAAGGATCTCGAGATGTGGTACCACCCCGAAAACCAGGCTGTTTACGACAGGTTTTCAACCGCATTCGGGACAAGCGCAAGCGGCGTGCCAATGACTTTTGTCGGAAACATGGCTTTCAACGGCTTTGCCGAAGAGGAAGGCAGCCTTGTATTCCTCGCAGACCAAAATGTCTTCATCGGCTACCGGAACCAGATTGAGGCGCGGATAGCAAAGTGCGCCACGGCGGGCTGCCCGAGCGCGGACGACGTGCTCTCGGGAACAGCGGAACCTGCAATCGGAAATTCCGGCGAAACAATAGAACTGCCATTTTTGGGCAAAATAGACCCAAAAACAGTATCGCTGCCGCTGCTTACAGTTGTCATCGGGCTGATTGACGGCTTCAACGCCTGCGCGATGTTCGTGCTGCTGGTTCTGCTCGGGATACTGATAAGAATAGGCAGCAGGAAAAGAATGGCGCTCGTCGCGGGCGCATTTGTTTTCTTCTCAGGGCTTGTTTATTTCCTTTTCATGACTGTGTGGCTGAACCTGTTCGAGTTTATCGGAAGCGTCGGCACAGTTTTCACAATCGTGGGCATAATCGCGGTTGTGGTCGGGGCAATAAACATCAAGGACTTTTTCTTCTTCAAGAAGGGGCCCTCGCTTTCTATTCCCGAAAAAGCAAAGCCCAAGCTTTTCGACAGGATGAGGGCTCTCGTGCAGCACGAGTCACTGCACATAATGCTCGCGGCAGCGATAGTGCTCGCAATCACAGTGAACTTCGTAGAATTCCTCTGCACCTTCGGGCTGCCCATGGTTTACACCAAGATTCTTGCGGAGCAGGAAATTCCCGCGCTCATGAAATACGCTTACCTGGCGCTCTACCAGGTTTTCTACATGCTGGACGACACAATAATGGTCACAATAGCGGTAATAACACTGAGCAGCAAAAAAATGACTGAAAGATATGGCCGGCTGCTGAAGCTCATTTGCGGCGCAATCATGCTTGTGCTAGGGCTGGTTCTTCTATTCAACCCTGGCATACTTGTTTTCGGATGAAACACACCTGGAAAACAAGAAACCCCTTTTTCTATATTTCCCCCTTCAATTAATTCACGATGATTCCAAGCAACCTATGCGACCTTGTCACCTTTGTTCCGAACAAGCAAGAGCCTGTTCACAACTGGCTTTACTACAAGGAAGGATACGCAAAAGGATTGGTGGAGTGGGCGGTAAAGGAATTCGGATTGCAGGAGCCAGTCTGCGACCCATTCTGCGGCGTGGGCACAACACTGCTCGCGTGCAAGCAGATGGGGCTGCAGAGCACTGGCTTTGACGTGAGCCCTCTCGCTGTGCTTGCAAGCGAAGCGAAAACCAGGAATTACGATTTGGGGGCGATAGAAAAAACGCTTGCGGAATTCGGCGCAATGCACCCGCGCCCCATAGGAAAATTCCCGAACCCGAAAATAAGGAGGCTGTTCAGGGAGCAGCAGATGGACGACATTTATTTCTACTACAAAAAAATCTTGGAGATAACAGACCCGAAAGTGCGCAACCTTTTCCTACTCGCGCTGGTTGACACGACAGGCAGAGTTGCCAACGTGGTGAAAATCGGGGGCTCGCTGCGCAGGCAGAAAAAGCCGCCGCTGCCAGTAAAAAAATTGTTCCTGGGAAAAGTAAAAAAAATGCTGCTGGATTTGCGGCACGCGAAAATGCCGGCAGTGGAACCAGCTATTTTTACTGCAGACGCGCGCATCACGAATCTGCAAGAGAACAGCGTGGGCAGCGTTATAACATCGCCGCCCTACCTGAACAAAATAGAATACACGAAGGTCTACAAGCTTGAGCTCGGGCTGTTTTTTAATTCCCAGGAAACCCGGCTGAGGGCATACATTGCGGACGAGGCCGCTGTGCCTGACAGCGCCGGCGCAGAAAATGGCGGCGGCATGCGGGCGCACATCGCGGATGGTGCCACTGGCCGGGACAGCGAAACGCGGATGCCGCTTATCGCAAAAGCATACTTCGACGACATGCGCAAGGCGCTGCGAAACATGCTTCACTACCTGCGCCCCGGCGGAAAAGCGGTTATTGTAGCGGGCGGCGGCTGCTTCCCGTATGAGACCGTGGAAAGCGACGACATCCTGATAAAAATCGCGGAAGAAGAGGGTTTCAGGTGCGCGCAAAAAATCGTCGCGCGCTGCATTCAGTGCATGCGCAACCGCACCATCAAGGTCGGCACCGTAAGGGAAAGCGTTATAGTCCTGGAAAAGCCCGCCCAATAAAATCCCTGTTTAGTGGGCTGTTAAGTTAGCGTCAGGTAAATTTTAGATACGTTTATAAAATTTAGATGATTATAATAAAAGCAATGAAGAAATTCAACAAACAAGATCAGAGATCGCTGGCAATCTGGGCTGCGGACTGCGCCGAACGAGTACTTCCATTTTTTGAGAAGGAATACCCGAAGGACGACCGACCCCGCAAAGCCATAGAAGCATGCCGAACATGGGTTCGCACAGGCGTGTTTAAGATGGCCGATATACGCAAGGCTGCGCTCGCAGCTCATGCGGCCGCCCGCCAAGCGAAAGAAAATAACGCAGCCTGTTTTGCTGCGCATGCAGCAGGCCAAGCGATGGCAACTGCGCATGTTCCCCAACACGCTTTCGGCGCTGCTTACTATGCTCTTAAAGTCGTTGCAGCAGCTAATTCTGCTAATGCCGAGGTTAAAATTGCCAAAGAACTCAATTGGCAATCACGGCGTCTTCCAAAAAATCTAAGGCAAGGATGGCAAGATTGGCAATCACGGCATCTTCCAAAACACCTTAGGTCAGCAATACGATGACAATTAAGATAAATAAACAATCAACCTATCCCATTGGCTATCACTTTCGCGGCATGCGCGCGGGCATGAAGCCACCCTAAGCCACCATTTAAAAATAGTGGAATGTGCTGTTTTAAATACAAGTTTTCCTTATTCTAATAAAGCATGCGCTGCCTTCTCCCCATATGCGTTTTGCTGCTGCTTTTTTCCTACGCTGCGGCGGCTGACTGCACTATTTCCAGCACAGACAGCAAAGAGTTCAAGCTGAGCTTTGCAATCAACGGCGACGGAACAGTAATGATGCGGATGCTCGCAAAAATACCCTACACCAAAGAATGCGTGCTACGGCGATTCGGCGAAGTAATGCAAAACGGCGCCTGCGACGGCAAAACAATCAGCGACTCCCTGTTCAAGGCAATGGATTTCTTCATTTCGCGGAGCGACTGCAACTGGTCATACGACAGCGATGCGGGAATGCTCGGAATAGAAACAATGTCGCTCACTGAAAAGCTTGTGAAGGACGAGGAGGGAGTGCAGACACTGCGCTTCAACACCTGGGTCACTGCCCCCTCAATGCCTGACGCAAACAACACGCTCTGGGTAGTCCTGCCGCCTGAAAGCGAAATAGTAAGCTATTTCCCGCAAAAAGACAGCGTCAAAACAAAAAACGGCATCTTCTGGCCGGAAATTCCGGCGGACCCCATAGGGGTAAGATTCAGGCAATCAGGCACAGCCCAGCAGGCACAGGGAACAACCGCACTAGCAATTGCGGCTGTTGCCGCGGCCGCAGCTGCAGTCGGGCTTGTCTACTACAAAAAAAGCCTTGCCGGCAGGAGAAAAAATGAGAAAATCAGCGGGCTTTCAAAAAAAGAGGAAATGCTCAGCAGGAAACTTGAGGAACTGCACATGATGTACTTGAAAAGGCGCATCGACGAAAAAACATACCGGGACGCTGTTGAAAACGCCTCGCTGGAACTGAGCAGCGTAAAAGCCGAAAAAAAAGCGCTGCTCGAAAAAGCCGGCATTGAGCAAGTGAAAATCCCGAAACAGAAAAAATAAATACCCCAATTCACCATAATTAGCAACAGTGGTCAAATGAAAATCAGGCTTGCAAAACTATTGCTTTGCGGAATCGCCTTCGCGGCAATAAGCATAGTGATACACACCCTAGAGGCATTCGTAACAATGAGCTTCTACCTCGACCCGCAGTACTGGCAGGTATGGAGCAAAGTCATGATGCCGGGGCCCGGGCCGCCGGGAGTGGAGTTCTATGCTGCCTCGCTGATATTCGCAGGCTTATCCGGAGTGCTGTACGCCTTCATCTTCGACCAGCTGAAGCCAAGCATCCCGGGAAAAAAGGCGTTCGAAAAGGGAACCTACTACGGCACAATGCTGTTCATGATCGCTGGGCTGCCGGGAACACTCTCAATGTTCCTGCTCATAAACATCCCGCTCGCGCTCATAACGGTATGGGCAGTAACAGGCTGGGTAGTGTACCTGCTAGGCGGCATGGCGATAGTGAAAATAATGGGCAAATAATCGCCTTTAAAAAAACAACTGCCGCAAATTTATCTTAGACATTTCTATCGCTTAATCCGCAGCGCGGATGAAGCGAACAAGACTGCCCTGGTAGTCTATCGGTTAGGATACGGCCCTGTCGACGAGCCTTTTCTTTGGAAAAGAAAAGCCTCGGGAAAAGAAACTCGGAAAAAATCGGGAAAGAAACAATTTTGCGAAGCAAGATTGCGGTGAGGCTGCGAGGCGGGTTCGACTCCCGCCCAGGGCGATTTCTAATTTTTGGCTAGTTTCTTTTTAATGAACGGAGATACTAGCGGTTCGAGTTTTTTTTGCTGTTCTTTTGACAGGAAACTGAAGCCGGAAAAGTATCCAATACAGTTTTTTGAACCGCATTTGCATTGGAAGGGGGCAGCGGAAACCCATTCTGTCGTACAATAATTGAGGGTTATTTCTTCGTCAGGAAGAATGGTTTGCAGCGCTCTTAATGTCAAATCACTAAATTCGACGAAAGCGTTCGGGCCGCAGGAATGGTTAATGAAATTTTCTGCCGAGTCAGGGTCTGTGCTTTCCTGGTGCAGGTTTTCACCGATTTGCATTGATGTTTTCGTGCGCGTGCCAGTAAAGTGCCTTTCAAAGGCAAAGATAATTTCGCCCTTTGCGATTTCCTGCGCGGCAAAAAGAGACTTGCCTTTAATTGACTCCTTAATTGTGATTTTTTTAGCCATATTTTAGTAAGAGCGGCTGTTTTTATTAAGGTTTTAGCTGGCTCAACTTTTTTAAAATCTTGTTTTTGGCGTTGCGGCCCGCCTAGGGCGTCATCTGATTCTCGCATTTTTGGCCGAAACACGCGCCTGCACAAGGTTTAAATATAGTTAGGTTACGAATTATTAGTATACTAACTATTTAGGCGATGCTTTGGTCAAAGGCGAATCTGAAAAGGACGCGTTGCGGATAAAGATGCTCTCGGCAGTCATAGGGCGGGCTGCAAGGCACGACCTTGAGAAAAGGCTCGAAGCCGAAAAAGCGGCGATAAACCCGCTTGGCTTGGGGGTCCTAAGGGCCCTTTGCAGGAACAACTGCACAATAAGCGAATTAAGCCAGAAGCTTTTTCTCGCTTCGGCGACGCTCGTGCCCGTGATTGATTCGCTGGAAAAAGACGGCTTTATAACCCGAAAATCCGACCCAAAGGACAGGAGGAGAAACCCGCTATTGCTTACCGCCAAAGGGAAAGAAATCATTTCAAAAATCCCCTTTGTGCACAAGAACGATTCAATTGTAACAGGGCTGTCCAAAATCGGCAAGAAAAAAACAGGCAAACTAATCCAACTGCTCGGCGAGCTCGCCGACAACATGTCCGAAGACCCGAAACTGTCGGAAAAAATTTTATATGCGATAAACAACGGGAAAAAAAGCGAATTTTGCTTTGAGGCAAAGTCAACAAAAAAATAAGAGTGGGAAAAAATTGAACGCAATTGAGGTTGAAGGCATAAGCAAGCACTACGGCAGCCTGCGGGCTGTCGACGGTGTAAGCCTCTCCATTGAAAGCGGCACTATTTTCGGCTTGCTCGGGCCGAACGGCGCGGGAAAGACAACGCTTATTGCAATGCTTGTGACAATGAGAAGGCCGACAAGCGGCAGCGCACGAGTGAACGGCTTTGACATAACAAAGCAGGCTGACTCTGTGCGCAAGAGCATCGGCATTGTGTTCCAAGACCCCAGCCTTGACGACGAGCTGACCGCGCGAGAGAACCTTGAATTGCACGCGGCAATGTACGCTGTGCCCAAGCAGGTCAGGCACGGCAGAATAGAAGAAGTAATAAAACTTGTGGGGCTGGAAAAGCACTTGAAACAGCAGGTTAAGACTTTTTCCGGCGGAATGAAGCGCAGGCTCGAGATAGCGAGGGGTCTTGTTCACCACCCCAAGATTCTTTTTTTGGACGAGCCGACAATTGGCTTGGACCCGCAGACACGCGCAGGCATCTGGGATTACATCAAGAAGCTCAACGAGAAAGAAGGCATTACAATAATTCTCACAACGCATTACATGGACGAGGCCGACAGCACCTGCCAGCGTGTCGGCATTATTGACAGCGGGAAAATAATCGCGCTTGACACTCCCGAAAACCTGAAGAACACTCTCGGCGGCGACGTCATTTCCATTAAGTGCGGCGGCACAGACCAGTGCGTGAACGAAATATCACAATTGAAGTGGGTTAAGGGTGCGGTGAAGCACGGCGGCTTTGTCGACGTGCGGGTTGAAAAAGGCGAGGAAAAAATCCCTAAAATACTGCGGTTGATGGAACAGCACGGAATTCCGGTTGAATCAGTCAGCCTGCACAAGCCGTCGCTGGACGACGTTTTCCTGCATTACACGGGAAAAACAATCAGGGAAGACGAGGCAGGCCCAAGGGATGCGATGCGGCTGAGGCGCAGGGCATGGGGGCATAGGAAATGAACCGAGAGATTGAAGGGATCTACGCTCTTTGGAAACGGGAGCTAATCACATTTGCGAGGTCAAAAAGCAGGGTCATAGGCAGCCTTGGCATGCCGTTCTTTTTCCTGGCCATTCTTGGAACAGGGCTGAACAACGCTTTCCCGCTGCCGACAGGCGGCAACTATTTGCAGTTCATAACACCGGGGATTATTGGAATGGTGCTGATGTTCGGAAGCATGTTCTCGGGAATAATAGTCCTGATGGACAGGCAGTTCGGCTTCCTGAAGGAAACTCTTGTCGCCCCAATAAGCAGGCTGAGCATTGTTGTGGGAAAGGCGCTGGGAGGCGCTACAACAGCCATGATACAGGGCACGATAATAATGGTTATCGCGCTTTTCTTGGGGGCCCAGATACAGATTCTTGACGTGGCAATGCTTTTCGCTTTCATGTTCCTGATATCAATAATGTTTGTTTCGCTCGGAATCGCAATTGCTTCCACATTGCAGGACATGCACGGCTTCCAGCTGATAATGAACTTCATGATAATGCCGCTGTTCTTCCTAAGCGGGGCTCTTTTCCCATTGAGCAGCGCGCCCGAACCCCTGCGGATTATTTCAATGCTTGACCCGCTCACCTACGGTGTCAACGGGCTGCGGTTCATTTTGCTCGGGCACTCCGACGTGAGCTTTGGCGTTTCGCTGGCGGTTACCAGCGCTTTCACTGTCGTCTTTATCGCAATCGCGATGTACCTGTTCAACAGGATCGAGGAATGAAAGCGTGCGGCGTCTGTTATAGGCAGTGTTAAAAACCACCGAATAAATCCGGCGGCATAAACGGTGGTTTTTGACACACGTATTCCACCCCTAAACCACCATTTAAAAATGGTGGAATACATTGTTTAAAAAAAATAAGTAAATTAAGCGGCGGCGGTAATGCCGCCAAAAATCAAGTAAAAAAATTCAGCACGCCATCTCATTGCTGCACGAGGTAGTAGACGCCTGCCTTGCTTTTGGCAACGCGCTTTACCGCGCCCTTGCCAGCCATCTGCGTCAGCAGGTTGCTTATCAGGCCTTTTGGCAGAGGGCACTTTCCCGCTATTATGTTCGCTGTCTTGGCGCTGTCTTCGCCGGTCGCGTTCAGCGCTTTCATTGCGTCCGCGACCTTTTTCTCGTTGTCCGTCAGTTCAACCATTTTATCACCTTCAAGCAGAACCGCGGTGGATTTTTTCCGCGCGGTTATGCTATAATCATTTTTTTCAAGTCCACTTTTTTCACTTCCAGCTCCAGCGCGCCGCTTGCTTTTCCCTTAACCAGCTGGCCGACTTTTGCGGTAAAGCCCGTGCTGCTTATTGTAACGCGCACTGTGACGTTCAACCCGTTTTTCCTGTTCATCTCTATTTTTCCGCTGATGGCGTCCAGCTCGTACTCCGTTTTGGACTCAAAAGTGTCCACGCCCGCGTTGCGCGAGTGCGAAACTATTTCGAAATCCTTTATTTTTCCGCAGCCGCCCACGATGAATCCGTAATTTATCTCTTTTTCTTTAGCGATCTTTTCCAGCCCTGACATCACGTCAGAACCATCCGAAAGCTTCAGTACGAAAGTATTTTCAGCCACAACAAATCACCCCTCGGCTAAAAATTCGTTTGGAATCCTTTTAGCGGTTAGGGGATTCAGCATTGCAAGCCGCGATAGCAACGCAACCTGCCTATTAACGTTAACCCAGCCGTCAAGGAAACCATTATCTTACCAAAGGATAGTATGCCATCTAACAATATTTAAAGGTATTCAGCGCGCCTGCGGGTGCCACCCAAACAGACGGCCTTTTAAATATAATTATATCAAATTATATTGGTGGTTTTTGTGGAAGTTGAGGTAGTTGTGCGGAGATGGGGCAATTCATTGGGCGTCACCCTGCCGAAGGGCTTTGTGGACAAGCAGCGCATAAAAGAGAACGAGCGGCTGGTCCTTGGCATCCAGCGGGAAACACCTCCGCGGGTTGCGGGGATATTCGGCCTTGCGCCCGGATGGAAGATTGACGCGCAAAAAGCCAAAGACAATGCGAGGGGCGAGGATGCCGCAAGAGACAAGAAAATTTCTGGATTCCTACGCAATCATTGAGATAATCAAAAACAACCCGCGGTACGCAGAACTCGCGGATGTTGTGCCGGTTTCAACAAGGGCAAACCTTGTTGAGGTCGCCTATCACCTGCTGCGGGATTTTTCGAAAGAAAAAGCGCTTAAAATAATAAAAGCCCTGAAAATAGAGGCGCTGGAAATCCAGGAAAGCCAAGTGGCAAAGATTGCCGCTTTCAGGATAGAAAACGCGAAGAAAAAATTCTCATACATCGACTGCATCGGCTATGTCCTCGCAATGGAAAACAGAATCAGCTTCGTCACAGGAGACAGGCAATTTGAAGGAATGCCAAACGTCGAATTCGTGAAATGACACCACCCCCGCGGGGGTTCGGCTTCTTTTCAGGCTATTTTGTTCGCCAACTGCAATCGTGTGATTCCAGTCTTGCCGAAGCGCAATTGCATCATCACGCCTGACGGTAAACAAATCGGCAAAAAGGCTAAAAACTCTGGAAGGCAAAAGATTTTGAAAAAATTACTTGATGTATCTTTTGTGGCACTTTTCTTCGGCACACTTCGAGAAGAACTGCGTGCACAGGTTCATCCTTTCGCCCTTGCGCTTGAATTCGCATGATTCCCATTGCTTGCCAACGCTCGGAGCCGGCGCTCCTTCCATCGCGGCGGATTTCTCGCCCTCCAGCTGCTGCGCGATTGCATTAACCCCGACCTGCGGCTCTTTCACAACAGGAATTTCCTGCTCAGAAGCCGTTGTTGTCGCTCTCGCAGCGCGCCTGAAGTCGATGTCCGGCACTTTTTTGGCTGCTTCAACAAGATCCTTGAAAGGCATTCAATAGTTTATAACATAAAGGCTATATTTAAAGTTTGCGCCCCTGTTTTCTGCGGCATTTTTCGCGCGGAAGAGCAAAAATTTCCCGAAAAAACCGCGCTGCACGCGCCTTGCAGCGGATTTTTCACAAAACAGCGCC
>JAPLVT010000096.1 GCA_026396975.1 Candidatus Iainarchaeum sp. | reverse complement strand
ACCGAACGCTCTTTTTTCAATTTCAAAGCAAAAATAGCGAGCTTACTTATGGGTGAAAAAACCGCGAATCCTGCGCCGCTCGGATTATTCGGCTTTGGGATTACAACAGTGCTACTTAACATCCACAACGCGGGCTTTTTCGGGATGAACTCGATGATTCTCGCAATGGGAATTTTTGTGGGCGGACTTGCCCAGATTATTGCTGGCATTCTGGAGTTCAAAAACGGCAACACCTTCGGCACTACGGCTTTCACTTCCTACGGTGTGTTCTGGCTATCGCTGGTGGCGCTGATAGCGCTGCCCGCACTGAAAATCGGCCGGCGCCAATGAACTAACCCTGCTCGCAGGCTTTGAGGGAATAATCTGCGGCCTGTCAGCTTTTTACCTTGCAATGGCTGAGGTAATAAACGAAAGCGCCGGAAGGCAAACACTGCCGATTTGGCCTGTAAAAAAGTAATTTTCTTATGAAGGCAGTTGAAGTCGGAAAGATTGCCCTTTTTATCATAGCCTGCGAGGCGGCAAGCCGTTACTTCAGCTACAGCCTTTTTGGCACAGGTATCTTCTCTATTTTTGGCGCCCCGCCGCCGAGTGGAAAGTCGCGCCTTTCAACAAGGCAATAACTGTTCGGGGCTTTTTCGTAAGTATATCCAATGCACTTGCCGTCTGTCCTTTCGGTTGTGTATACTGCCCTCGCGCCGAAGGTCTTTCCAAAAAAAGCCTTTTCAAGGAAATCAAACACAGTGAATGGCGTGAGCCTTTTTGGGCCGCTGTGCGTGCCAAGCATAACAAGGTTCTTGTAGCCGCCGCACGCCTCTTCCCTTGCGGCAGCCACGCGGTTCCGCTCCCGCTCGGCTTTTGTCTTTGAAATGCTATAAATCAGCTTGGGCACAAAAGAATATTGCACGGAACAGTGGATAAAGGGGGCGCAGGAGTCCCGTGGCGGCATTTGATGGGATTCAGATTTTTATTTTGCCTTCCTGCCATTCTTTTATCAGCAGCATTGCTGTTGCGCTCGTGTCTGGTTTTCCGCCGCGGGAAAGCCGCTTTTTTTTGGCTGCTATTTCTTCCAGTATTTTTTCGCTGTCTGTTTCGTTTTCCGGAATGCCGAATTCTTTTTTCAGCGCTCCTGTGCCCTGTTTTTGCAGCCATTCTATCAGCTGTAGCGCCATTCCCTCAATGTCCCGCAATTGGTTCGGGCTTTTTGCAGCAACCAGCATTAACTCGAATTCGCTTCTCTGTTCAAAAGGGATAATGCCGGGGCTGTCCACAAGCTGGGCATTTTCCGAGATGCGCACGAACTGCGAGCCGCGGGTGAAACCGGGCTGCGCTGACGTTCTAGCGGCTTTGCGCCCCGCGAGCGCGTTGAGCAGGCTTGACTTCCCGGTGTTTGGATAGCCGATGACAGCGATTTTCACGCGTTTTTTTGCGGCTATTTTGAACAATTCCTTGCGCAGGCGCTTTGTGCCCAGGTGCTTTTGCGCGGAAACAAAATAGCAGGGGGCTGTTTTTGACAGTTCTTTTTTTGTTTCACCGGCTTTTTTTGTTCCGACCAAATCGCTTTTGTTCAGGACAAAAACAAGCACCTTGCCTGCCAGCAGGATATTTTTCTCCAGCACAACGTTCCTTGTTTGTGCCGGGAAACGCGCGTCCAGGACCTCCAGGACAATGTTGGCTTCCTTTATTGCATTAATCGCGTGCCTGAATAGTTCCATATACCCACTTTGCCAAAAAAGGATTAAAAAGAAGCGCAATCCCAAAGCAGCCGCCGGGAAGTGTCTTGAGGAAAAAAGCGCAAAACCGGTCTTTTTCGCAGAACAATCAAAAGACCCCCCCAGAATACCGAACAGTCCGTGAGGCTCCAATCAGGCCTCGCTGATGTAACACTGCTTGGGCTAAAAAAAGAGTTTCTTTGCGTTAGGCGCGGTAGCCTTTGGCTGTTTGCTTTGCAGCTATCCTCAGGGCTTTTTGTTCCCCCCTGTCCTTGGTGAGTTGCTTTGCAATTTGCGGGAATCTTACAATTATTCTCGCTAGGGTTATATTGCCCCTGACGGCATTGTAAACATCGAGAGAAACCCTGTTAGGACCCATTTTTGGGCGCAAAAAAGCAACAGTGTCTTCAACTGTCGTTTGTTCTTGTGGGCTGAGGGGTCGCCTTCCAAAGAGTCTTCTAATTCTGCTGAGTATTCGGCCAGGTCGTCTTATTGCCATACAATAATACTTGGCATTTTCCCTATTTATTCTTTTTCCTTTTTTTGAGCAATCCAGGCCACCGGCAAATTGGGGCAAGAGAGCTTTTTCGCGCCTTTTGCAAACCCTTTTAAAGGAAGCGATATAGGAAAATATATAGTTACTTTGCTACTTCTAACAAAGATAGTTAAAGTAATGAAAAATTCAAAAAAAGGTGAAAAACGCAAATGAGTGCAGACAAATTCGGCAGGGAAATGAGTAAAGTTACCTGCTCCGAGTGCGGTCAGGAAACCGAGGTTCCATTCAAGCCGGACGGAACAAGGCCGGTATACTGCCGCGACTGTTATATGAAGCACAAGAAACCAAGACGCGACAACTACTAGGCAAGCGTCGATTTCTTGAAATTCATAAATTAATTTCATTCTACTTCTTATTTTTTTTTAACACGCGCCTAGCGAAAGCAAGAGCCACTACAACTCCGCCCGGCGAAAGGCTTAAATATAAGATGTTACATATATCTAACATGTTAGTTTAA
The DNA here is from genome assembly GCA_026396975.1 of Candidatus Iainarchaeum sp. GTDB lineage: Archaea > Iainarchaeota > Iainarchaeia > Iainarchaeales > JAPLVT01. The sequence continues at coordinate 6,589 of JAPLVT010000096.1, read as the reverse complement.
TCTAACAATGCTCTAAAAAGGTGATTTGATGGGAAAAAGGCTCAACCTCTTCATGAGGGTTTTTGTTCTGGCTTTGGTGATGGCTGTTCCTTCGCTGTTCTTCAGCCTGCAGGCAAGCGCCCTCTGGCTGGTAGCAGCTGTCGCAATCGCGATGGCAGTCGGGCTCGTGGCAGTTGTAGCCGCGACGGAAAAAGTGAAATCAATAAAGACTGGGCTGCCGTTGGAGGACGAGCTTTCAAGGAAAGCAACCTGGAAAGCGGGTTATTACGCTTTCCTCACTGGGCTCTGGCTTGCAATCGGGATAATGGCCGCAAATATGTTTGCGATCGAGGTCTTCAAGTTGCCTGAAATAGAATTCAGGTATGCCTTTGAAGCGCTGATTGTCGTGCCTGCGGTTGTTTTCATTGTGCTTGCGCTGTGCTTCAAGAGAAAGGGAAAACTCGAATAGCGGCGGTTTTGTTGAAAACAAGGATAAAGGAATTGCGGCAAAAATACAGCCTTACACAGGAAGAGCTTGCGCGAAAGGTCGGCGTGCGCAGGGAAACAATTGTCTTTATAGAGAAAGGAGACTACAACCCCTCGCTGAACCTCGCGCACGCGATAGCGAAAGCGCTGAAAACAACAATCGACGGCCTGTTCGAGTTCGAGGACTGAACATTTTATACATAACCAGTGCTTTTCCCAACATTTAATAACAAAAATCGCGTATTATTGCAAAGAACCTATGCACAGTTCCATTAGCGCCCAAGTAGGTCTGGAATATCTGCTTAGTTACGGCTGGGCGCTGATTGTTGTTGTAACAATCGCCTCGCTGATTGTTGTCAGGTTCATGCCCCCCGCAGAGGGAGTGAATTTTTCCGCCGGCGGCAGGCAGATAATAATCAAAGCAAGCAACATTGGCCAGTGCGGCGGCAATGACAGCGGCACGTTGGTTCTGCAAAACGCCGGCGGAGGCCAGATTAAAATTACGGGCATTTCAAGCGGCGGCTCTTTTGCGCCCGGCGGCGCCGGCATTACGGTTGACGGCATGCAGCCGCCTGTTACAGTTGCTGCGGGCAGGGAAATAAGGCTTGGAAAAATAGACGCTGCTTGCGGTGCAATAGGCGGCACCCTGAACATTGAATACACTGACAAGGACGGTTATCCACAAACAGCGGAAATAAGGGGCTTGGGCAACATCAAATGCTGCGCTGGCGCAATAGGATGCACTGACGGCCAGCAGAGAGACTGCCCACTGCAATTTGGAGTCTGCACTGGCGCAAAAGAAACCTGCAGCAATGGGGCGTGGCCTGGATGTACTGCCGCAACCTATGGCCCGTCATATGAAGCAACTGAAGCCAGCTGCGCTGACTTGCAAGATAACGATTGCGACAACAAATTCGATTGCGACGGCGGCCACTGCAGCGGGCTTTCAGAGTGCGAAATGTACTGCACTACAAACGATGCGCGCTTTCCGGTTAAAGGAGGCATGGAATTTGTAATGCACGAATCCCAAGTGGAAGGGGATTGTTTGGATTGGCAGGTGGGCGGCAGCTCTATCTATCTGCTAAACAACAGCGGCAGCGCGCTTACAGTCAACAACGCGGCTGTTTCTCTTGGCGCGGGGCATTTTGACGATTATACTGCTACGAACTGCGGATTTTATGGGCACTTCCCTTTCGGCGATGGCTGCGGATATTTCGAAACATTCAACGTGCAGCACATCAACGGCAACCTCGGGCTGGGGAATGAGGCCTGCACAATTAATGAGCCGGTTCAGGCCGGTGCTCAAATGCAGGTCGGCATATCCAACTTTGATCTTTGCGCTGATGAAAACAACCAGCAGGAATGCCTCTCCCCGATCAATGATTACGGTGAAATGCTGGGCGTGCTGGGCGGGCACAAGGACAACCCTATAACAATTCCACTAAACACCAGCATCGGAACAATAACACTGTATTGCTACAACTTTCCCCTAACCCATTGCACTGATGGCGAACAAGAAGACTGCCCGTTACAGTTTGGGGTTTGTGCTGGCGCAAAAGAAACCTGTGCCAACTGGGCATGGCCGGGCTGCAACGCAGCAACCTACGGGGCGTCATATGAAACAACGGAAACAAACTGTGCTGACTTGCAAGACACCGATTGTGACGGCAAAGTTGACTGTGATGATGACGATTGCATAGGCAGCGACGATTGCAAGGTTTATGCTACTACGTATGATTCGCGCTTTCCAGTAAAGGGGGGCATAGCAATAGCTTATACGGAAATAGAGGGGTGCATAGAAATAATAGACCACCTTCAGCCAAGCCGCGCCCCAAAAACAAACCCGTTTGCATCGTATCTCTCTCCCCAAGCTGATGGTAACCGCTGCGTGAATTGGCCAATAGATGGCGACACGATTTACCTGTTAAACCAGTCAGGCGCAGCTCTTAATGTGAACAGCGCGAGTGTTTCGCTTGGGCCAACCCGCTTTGATGACTACAACGCAGGCTCGTGCGCCTTCTGGGGGCGCTTCGATTCTAATAGGTGCCTAAACTCTGACACCGGTGATATCGGAGGCTTTAGCGAATACTTTAGTGTAACATCAGTCAATGGCGTGCCAGGCTCAACCCAAGATTGCAATATTAATGCCTCCATTCCCGCGGGCCAAGAAATTAGGGTTGGGGTTTCCGAATTTTCCTATTGCGCAAACAGGGACTACTCGCTTCCGCCAGAATGCGAGTGCCAAACCGATGTGCTGCTGCGCGAGCACAAGGACAACCCGATAACCATAACACTAAACACCAATATCGGAAAAATAGACATATACTTGTACAACTTTCCAACTGATTCCCCAATTACGTGAGACCGTACCAGGCAATTCACCAAACGCCGGGCAGCAGCCGATACCTGACATTTTTGGCGTATTCCTTGTAGCCAGCTAGCCCTTTTTGCAAGTCCCTGTCCTCAAGTACTGTTCTTGCAAAAAGCCCGAAAATTGTGAGCGCTGCAGGGAGCAACGCGTACAAGGAGCCGAGCGCAAGAGCCATTCCCACAACCATCACGCTGAAAGCGGAGTACATCGGGTGCCTTACAATCGCGTAAGGGCCCGTGCTTACTACTTTCTGCCCTTTCTGCATTTCCACAATTCTTGAAGCAAAGGCGTTTTCCTTTATTGCCCAAAACATCACTCCAAGCGAGAGCGCTACTCCGGCAAAGCCAAGCGCCTTTACTTCCAAAGGCACTGCGCTCAGGCGAAAGGCAACAGAGTCAAGCGCTGCAACAGGGAGCACTGCAAGCAGGGTAATGCCCATACTGGAAACTACTATTGTGTCCCAGCTTTTTACTGGCATTTTTAGCGAAGTGCGCTTTTTGATTGTCTCCGGCCTGTTTTTGCCCAGCCATAATCCCGCTGTCACAAAATAGCAGGCAAAAAGCCCAAGCAGCAGCCATGCCTCAGGCCAATTCAATGTGCTGGCTGGAACAAACAACAGCGCGCCTAGTAAAAGCATGCTGAGGGCAAAAACAGCCAAAAGGTACGGAATTGTCATTGCTTTCGGCATGAAAGCAATAAGGGAAAGGGGTTATTTAATCGTTTTGCAAAAATATTTCTGCATGCCGGCAGACATTATTGTAAAGAAAAGCAGAATCGAGGGAAAAGGCGTTTTTGCTGCTCGCGATTTCAAGAAAGGAGAAACAGTGCTGCGCTGGGACACTTCGAAAGAGCTTTCAAAGGAAGAAGCTGAAAACTGGCCCGAAGAAGAAAAAAAGTACGTTGCTTTTTTTGGCGGCAAATACTTCCTCGAGTTCCCGCCTGAACGGTTCGTCAACCATTGCTGCGAGCCGAACACTTTTGTAAAAGACTTTTACGACGTAGCTTTGCGGAACATCAAGAAAGGGGAAGAAATAACTTCTGATTACGGCAATTGCCCTTTCCCAGGCATGAACTTCAAATGCAGCTGCGGCAGCAAAAAATGCAGGGGAACAATCCAATAACCCTCTAATTTATACATAACCCCCCCTTGTATCACCCTCACCGCAAACAACCATTTTCTACCCTCTGCCTTTTCACCATTTCACACCACCGCCCGGAGCGTCAGCTTCCAGGAATAGCCTAACCCCACTCAAACCAGCCCAGCGGCGTGTTTAACCGCTTTTATGCCACTTCCGAATACGCGAACATCGCCCGTTTCCACCCGCAGATGGCATAAAACGCATCTGGGGGCAAAAACGCCACTTTCCCCCCTATAATGCGGCATAACTATGATTATGCCGCATCTCTACGTCTAGAACTTTTGAAAAAATCGAAAAAATCGCATGCAATCTGTCGGGTAGTGGAAGTGGGGGTGGCATAAAGGAAGAGGATGTTTAGAGCCAGTCCGCTGGGCCGGGTTTCTGTTATGTATAAACCGAAGGTTATTTTGCCTTGCCAACTGTTATTTTTGTGCCACTTTTGACCGCGTTCAGCGCCGCTTTGTTCCATGGTTCGAGCAGCTTTGCGAAGAAGTTGCAGGGAGAATAGGCCTTTGGCGTGCTCCCTGTGCTTGTGGGTGTTTTGCCGAAGAAAATCGCAATAGCCGGGCTGTCAGGCCAAAACCCTATTTCTCCCGGCGCGCACAGTTGCCGCGCGTGCTCTTCCACCATATCAAACCGCACGGAAAAGTATATTTCCTCGCCCCAGCGTTCCACCCTGCCTTCAATCGGCAGATGCCCTAAAACAGCCTTTGCAGTAGCCAGATTCTCGCGGGTGGTTTCTGCAAGCAGATGCAGAGAGCCTATTTTGATGGTAAATTTTGGCATGGTTAGACTGGTTATTGGGCGAAGCGGTTAAACAGCCGCGTGTTATGTATCATTTAACTACATAACCGGGTTTGTTGGTTAAAACCGCCTTCTTCTTGGCTGCCTGTTTTTCCTTTCCTGCAACCGCTCTCTTTTCATTGCGGTTTTTTCTGCAGCTTTTCTTGCGGCTTCTTCTGCCAGGGCGTTTCTCCTGTTTGCCCCTGCTTCCATTCTTGCTGTTTTTTCCTCGAAAACCTTCCATATGTCCAGCCTGGCGTTTCTTATGCTATTTTCCATCCTATTTAAGTCCTCGCCGCTGAATCCGGAGTCCAAAAAACCTTTCTTGCTTCGGTCCTTGTTAAGGGGGTTTCTTTTGCCAGATAGTAGAATGCGTATGCCGCGCTTGTGTGCCTGCCACTGTAGCACATTACCAGTATGTTGCCCCTTCCAACTTGGTTCACTTCTCTTGCGAACGACTCGTATTCCCTGAAGTGGTCTGGATTGCGCATTATTGTTGACACTTGTATTCCGTTCTCCCTGAGCTTTTGCGGGAAGCTCCAGTCTACTTTTTCCCTAATAAGCCCTGGCAGCCGTTCTAGGCCTTTTCCGCTTATGGGATAAAGGCAAAAAACTTTCGACACCTTCACTCTTTTCAACAGTTCTATTATTTCCGGGTCTGCGAGGTCCATATGTTGCGCGCCGCCGAGGTAAATGCGCGTATTACCTATTCTTGCAAAGTTTTTGGGTATTTTCGGCGGAGTGAAAAGTGGCATTGCGGCGCCTTCTTTCGTTTGCTTGTTTTGCCCAACAGGTTTTCTTTTGGGTTCCGCTGCGGGCCTTTTCATTTGCTTGCGCTGCTGATTGTGGGGATTTTCCTGAGCCCTTTCCTGCCGTCTGGCAGCATGACCCATTTGTAGCCCACGGGCGGTTTTTTCCTTACCCGCGCTGGCCTCAGCTCTTGGCTTTTGAATATCCCAAAGCTTTTTTCGCCCATTATTACAATTTCCGCTCCATGTGTTGGCTTTGGCACTCTTGTTGTGGTTGAAACTCCTGGCAGGAGTATTTCCACAAAATTCTCCTGTTCAATTATTGCTGGCGCCCGTGGCTTTTTTTCCCTGACTACTGGCACGGCTTCCCTAAATGGTTTTTCTTCTTCAAGCCACCGCCTGGCCTTGTAAGTTGTAAAGCCGCGGCTGCTGCGAATACTTGTTTTTCTCTGCCGTGGCATAATTACAGTTATATTTTTTTTTGTTATTAATTCTATCTTCCCTTTTTTGTGGCGCCCAATTTTCCAGGCTGCGCATTTTTATTGTTTTTTTAGGCCCGTTGCCTGTCGTGTTCTCACGCGCCGTTCTAGACCCCCCCCGTGGGTTTTGATGGTCTTCCTGTAGCCATGTTTTTCACTCTGAATTCCAGTTTCTTGCTATACAAATATGTCTGCCGTGGATATTTAATCCTTATTTCTAATTGCCCGCAATTCGGAAATTGAACAAGAACATATTTAAACACCTTGCACGCAATAATTTTTTTGAGGTTTGTTAAAATGGCTGCAAAGCGCGGGATGACAAGAAGGCAATTTCTTAGGGGGGCGGGTGTTGCGGCAGCCGGTCTGGTCGGGGCAGGTGTTGCAGCCAAGTTGGCGGTTAATGCTGCAAGGAACCGCGGGGCAAGAGTAGTGGACTGGACCAAGCGTTTCAAGGACTTAAGGTTTATTGTCTCCTCCGAAGAATTGGCAAGGTTAACTGTGCGGCATGGGTTTACTGAATCAGAGGCGCTAACGTTTAATACCATTCAAGGCGATTTGATTGCCAAGGGAGAGCACTAAGGGACGATGCAAAACAGATTGTCC
>JAPLVT010000128.1 GCA_026396975.1 Candidatus Iainarchaeum sp. | reverse complement strand
TAAGCATTATTGCGGAACAATAATAAAAGGGTATTGCTTTTTTTCGCTTTTTGTCGGAAGTCAGATTTTTCCCTGCAGCGCCTTGACATCCGCCTTTATTTGCTCGAGCGTGCGCGGGAAGCCGTTTTTTGAAAAATAGTTCGCAACATTGCGCAGGTCCCTGTCAAAGAATGATTCGGCTTCCGGGTGAGTTGTTAGGACAGCCTGCCCCGCGTCAATGAGCACTAATTCTTTGCCTGTGTTTAGGATATTGTATTCGCTGAAGTCCGCGTAAGCAAGCTCGCACTTGAAAAGCAGCCGCGCGAACATGTCAATTATCGTTGAATAGGCTTTCTGAAAGCTCTCCGGCGGCGCTTGGCGCAAAGGCGGTGCGGCCTCCCCCTTGTTGCCCTCCAGCCCTATGAATTCCATCACCAGCACGTTCTGGAAGGAAGCAATCGGCATCGGCGCCCTAACGTCAGCGTTGTTCATCAGCAGCAGGTTTTTGTATTCTTTCCTTGTCCACTCGAAAACTATTTTTCTCTTGTCACTTGGAATTCCCTTGAAGCGGGTGTCGCCCTCAATGTATCTGCCCATCTTGTTGAAGTCGCTGGTGCTTGTCTTGTATATTTTCACTGCCTTATAGTTGCCGGCCTTGTCTACTGCCCTGAACACGTGCGCTTCCTTGCCTGTGCTGACCACGAACTCGAGCACGTTGAAATAGCCTTTCGCCGCGAGCCTGTGCAGCGCCTGAATAGTCGACCGGTCGAAAACCTTGGCGAAAGTCTTCCTCTGCTCCTCATTGGGAACAACCTTTCGCAGGTCAAACGGCTCCTTGCTTTCCGACTGCATAAGAACAAGAATTAGCCAAAGTTGTTTAAAAAATATTTCAGCCCTGCAAAGCCGCGTTTAGATCGGCAGCCCCTGCAGCACTCCTTTTCTCCTCAGCCATTCGACCTGGTGGCCAAGGTAGCGCCAGACAATGTCGCCTTTTACAGGCTGGAAATCCCATACCTTTACAATCACAAGGTCGTTTGTGCGCACCCAGACTTTTTTGCGCAGCTTGCCGGGAATCCTGCAGCCCCTCTCCTTGCCGTCCTGGCACATTACCTTAACCTTGTTCGCGCCCATCAGCTGTATTGCCACTCCCCAGATTTCGTTGTCTTCCTTTCTAGGGAAGCGCACTCTCCCGATTGTTTCCGGCTCGCCACCCGGGGCTGCTGGTCCAGCTTGCGCCAGGCGCACGTTGTTTCCTTCTTCCGCTATTCTGGCTCACCTCAAAAAAAAAATTCAGATTTTGAAAATCTGCGCGTGCCGCACTCCGCTAATATTAATTGCGCTTTCAGGGCTTAAAACCTTTTCCTCCAATGCTATTTGCACCACTTTGTTGCCCATGAGGTTGATGTTTTCGAATTCGTGCAGCAGCCTGCGCGCTTCCAACTCGCTTATTTCCTCTGTGCCGTAAAATTTCTCGCTGACCAGGATTGTTACATCGCCCTTGCTCAGGGCTTTTCCGCGCACTTCCTTGTCGCACATTGCGAGAACGCTGTTGTTGCCGAAGGAGTGCACTTTGTGGAAAATCAGAATTTGTCACCTGTAACGCGTGTTAAAAACCACCGAATAAATTCTGTGGCATAAACGGTGGTTTCCTTGTGAAACCGCGGTTTCACGAGGCCTCGCAAAACATTGTTTTGCAAGGTTGACACACGTATTCCACCACATAAACCACCATTTAAAAATGGTGGAATACGTTGTTTCAACAATCCCGCCCCGCACAAACAATCATTTGCCATGCCACCTACAATCCTTTCACGGACCTTATTGCGCCGCATGCCTCGCATTTCAGCACTTTGACCCCCTGTCTCTCGATTACTTTTGTGTCGGGCTTTTTGCATTCCGGGCAGAGAACAAACTGTGTGGTGTAGCCCGCAATAAGGTCGTTTATCTGCTGGTTGCTGAATTTTCCGCTCAGCACCAGCCTTCCCGTGTCATCAATGCTAGTGGCTGTCGCTGTTTCTTTCGCAAGGAATTTGCAGATGTGCTTGCTGCCCCGGTTTATTGCCTTGAGTATCTGGGGAAAGTTGCGCACTATTGTTTTTGGCCCCTGCCTGAGGCTGTCGGCTGCAGGCATCTGGAAACGCTCGTGGTTTTTCGTGCTCTCGGGCAGCGAAGCGTACAGCCTGTCCAGCATTTTTTCGTATTCCATAATAGACTTTTCCTGCGCCTGTTTTTTAAACCCTTTTCGTGTGCGGAATGCGCTCTCAAGGAATTATTATTAACCCCTTTACTGCAATTCTTATCCGAATGGACAGCGGGTTGTTTTTTTTGCTGGACCCGACCTGGTGGCAGGCATTGGGCGGCTTTGTTTTCAGCGAATTCGGGCTTTTGGGCTTGTTCTTTTTTTCCATAATCGGGAACGCAACCATTTTCCTGCCCGTGCCTGTTGACATTGTTGTGCTTATTATTTCCCCGCTTGCCGCAAACCCGCTGATGGCGCTGCTGATCGGAATCGTGAGCGGTGTCGGCGCGGCGATCGGGGAGCTAAGCGGTTATTTCATCGGCGTGCTTGGGATAAAGGGCTATGAGAAGGCGACGAAAAAAGAGGTCCTTTCGGTTGCCGACATTCAGGCGAAAATAAAGGACAAAGGCGCTTGGGTT
>JAPLVT010000099.1 GCA_026396975.1 Candidatus Iainarchaeum sp. | reverse complement strand
GCTCCAGCCGCTGCGCAAAATAAAGCAGTTAGCAAAAATACCGCTTATTTTCGAGCACAGCCCGAAAGTTGGAGAAAAACGAATTTTGGGTGAAAAAAGGCTTGTCGAGTCTTTTGAAAAAAAGCTCTGAGGCTGCTCGTTTAGGCGGCGGTGTGCCGTTCTCCTGGCGTGGTACATCTTTCAAAAGAATAGCCTTTTTTAAGTATCCACGTTTTTGTTGTGTTTGAACAGGGGCAAAAGAATGAAGATTTCGGTCATTGGATGCGGTTATGTCGGACTTGTAGCCGCAACATGCTTTGCCGAGATGGGCAACGATGTTGTCTGCCAGGACATTGACGGGGAGAAAATAAGGGCCCTTGAAGGCGGAAAGGTGCCGATTTTCGAGCCCGGCCTGGAAGAGCTGATAAAGAAGAACGTGAGGGCGAAGAGGCTTTCCTTCACTGTTGATTTTGAGAAAGTCGTGCTGCACGGCGAGGTCATTTTCATTGCGGTTGGAACCCCGCCGAGGGACGACGGCGGCGCGGACTTAAGCTATATTGAGAATGTCGCACGGGGAATAGCCGCGATTGCGAAGGTTCCCAAGATTGTCGTGGAGAAAAGCACTGTGCCTGTGCTTACCGGCGAGAGGGTCGAGCAGGTCCTCAAATGCGGCAACGGCAATGCGGGCAAGGAATGCATACAGCACATGGTTGTGAGCAATCCCGAATTCCTGAGGGAGGGAAGCGCCGTCAAGGATTTCCTCGAGCCCGACCGCATTGTCATCGGCACGAACAGCGAAAAGGCGCGCGCCGTGATGGAAAAGCTTTACGCACCGCTCAAGGCGAAGATTGTTTTCACCGACATAAAGAGCGCTGAGCTGATAAAGCACGCGAGCAACAGCTTTCTTGCGGCGAAAATCAGCTTCATCAACGCTGTCGCGAACATCTGCGAGAAGACAGGCGCGAACATTCAGGATGTTGCTTATGGAATGGGCCTTGACAAGAGGATTGGCGCTTCTTTCCTGAACGCCGGCCTGGGTTACGGCGGGGCATGCTTCCCAAAGGACGTTGACGCTTTCATCTGGATTGCGGAAAGGAACGGCTATGATTTCGGGATTCTGAAGGAAGTCCAGAAAATAAACAGGCTGCAGAGGGCGCTTTTCGCCAAAAAGGTGGAGGACATCCTTTGGGTTCTGAAGGACAAAACCATTGGAGTGCTTGGGCTGGCTTTCAAGCCGAATACAGACGACATGCGCCTCGCCCCTTCAATAGACATTATCAATGCGCTGCAGAAGGAGGGCGCGAAAATAAAGGCTTATGACCCGGAGGCGATGGAGAGGGCGAAAACAGTTTTGCGCGGCGTCGAGTACTGCAACAGCATGTATGATGTTGCCAAGGATGCCGACGCGCTTTTGTTCCTCACCGAGTTGGACGAGTTCAGGAAGATTGATTTTGAGAAAGTCAAGAAGCTGATGAGGCAGCAGGTAATCTGCGACGGCAGGAACATGTTCAATCCGGCTGAATTGAGGAGTTTGGGCTTCAATTATGTCAGCATCGGCAGGGTATAGCTCGGTTGTTTTTTTATGAAGGTGATAATTCCGGTTGCGGGCTATGCGACGCGGCTGTATCCGCTTACGAAGAACAAGCCGAAGGCATTGCTCAAGGTCAAGGGAAGACCTATTATTGAGCACATCATACAGCGCATTGGGGAGCTGCCGGACGCGCAAGAGGTTTTCATTGTCACGAACGCGCGGTTCAACAGCAATTTCGAGCGCTGGCTCAAGAGGTTCGGCGCGAAATCGCGCCTTCCGATAAAGGTCATTAACGACGGCACAACGGACAACGACAGCAGGCTCGGGCAGGTCGGCGATATACAGTTCGTAATAGAAAAGGAAAAAATAAAGGGCGATTTGCTTGTTGTTGCGGGAGACAATATTTTCAACTTCAGCCTTGTCCCGTGCGCGCATTTTTTCAGGAAGAAAAAAGCAATCGTGGACGCGCTCTGGGACAGCAGGAGCCTTGATGTCGCCAAACAGCAGGGAATCGGCATTGTGGATGAAACGGGAAAATTCGTTGACTTCCAGGAGAAGAGCCCCGAGCCAAAATCAACGCTCACTTCCCTTGGGATATATTTTTTCCCCGCCTCTGAGGTTCCGCT
>JAPLVT010000125.1 GCA_026396975.1 Candidatus Iainarchaeum sp. | reverse complement strand
AATGCCGACGAGCGCGAGCACTACAGCAGCCCTGTTCAGCTTGGCCCATTCTACAATCCGCCCAAGCAGTATTTTTGCCTTTTCAGCGTCAAACAAACCCGGAATTTTCATTATAGTACCACTACAGAATTAGAAAAACCTGAATAAAAACATGCGCCCGCGCAAAACAAGCGCTGAACATTGCTAAATTATCTTAAAAACAGGGTGCCGCCAAACAAGGCTGCCGGCGCTTACTTGTGCTGGATGTTGTTGAACAGATACACCAGACCGCCGCCGAATGCTATGACTGCAAGAAGAACATCAAGCTTGGAAATTCTTACAAGCGCGTCATAAACAAACATGAAAGAAGCCACTATTATCACAAGCGCAATGATGGTTTCCACAATCCTCTCGCTGTCAGCCATATAAACAAATAGCACCCTAAATAGTATAAAAACTTTACTTTAGGCGGTTAACCAGTTAATTTTGGGCTTTTTCCCATTATTTTTCGCCGCCCAATAGGTTTAAATTAAATAAAACCAACTGAATTATTAAGCAATTTTGCTTTTTCAGGTGGTATTGCTGGCTATCGAATGCAACGGCAACTCTTTCACGAAACTCATGCACCTGATTGTTTTCCACGAACTGCAGAAAATGCGGGCGAACAGGCAGCCCGAAATCCTTTCAATCCTCCCTGAAAAAACTGTTTTGCTTGAAAAGAACGGCAGCGAGAGGGAAGGAAGGTTTGATTTCCTTGTCCGCGCTGCGGACAAAACAATCGGCGTGGAAGTGCTGACGCGCCCGTCGCAGGGAAAAATGAAAGCGAAGCTTCCCTACGCGAACGAGGTGGACGAGTTCGTTTTTGCAATACCAAGCGACGCGATGGATTTTTACAGGAAAAAGAACCTAAACGGCTTCAAAAGAATGGCGCCCAAGCGCTTCCTTTCGCGCGAGTTCGCGGACGAAAAATTGAAGGTTTGGCTGCTTGACTGCGCTGAAGGCAGGGTTGCAGAAAAAGGCGGTTTCGGCGAAATATTCGAAGTGGAATGGCAGCCGCAAGCTTTGAAACACAATCATTAAAAACCACTTTCCCATTAAAGTTAATTCGTGGACCCGTAGCCTAGTCTGGATAGGGCACCTGCCTTCTAAGCAGGGGGTCGTGGGTTCGAATCCCACCGGGTCCGATGATTAAAAAGAGGTTTCATTGACATTGTTTTTCAGCGGCGGGTGACTGTATGATCAAAAAGGCAACAATGCGCGATGCGGAGAACATAAAGGAACTGCTGTCTTCCTACGCGAAAAAGCGGCTTCTTTTGGACAGGAGCGTTGTGGGAATATACGAGGGTATCAGGGAGTTTTTTGTCGCGGAAAAAGACGGCAAGTTCGCGGGCTGCTGCGCGCTTCACTTCTGCTGGGAAGACCTCGCCGAAATTCGGTCTCTCGCGGTGAAGGAAAAATTCAAGGACAACGGCTACGGGAAACGGCTTGTTGAGGCTGCCCTTGAAGAGGCAAAGGGGTTCGGCGTGAAAAAGGTTTTCACGCTGACGTTTGTGCCGGTTTTTTTCAGGCGCCTGGGCTTCGCCGAGATTTCAAAGGACGCGCTGCCGCACAAAATCTGGAGCGACTGCATCAACTGCGTTCACTTCCCGAACTGCAGGGAAACAGCGATGGCAATAGAAATAAAGTAAGAGGAGCCAGAGGCCTGGAATGAACCGCAAGGCAACAAAAATAAAGCAATAAGCGCAAAGTGCGTGGAAAAGGGCGTGCGGCAATAGGAATAAAATGATTTTTGGAAAAGGAATTGTTTCAGATGCCAGAGTTGAAGGAAGAAACCGCGAAGGCTATTGCTGCAGCGTTGGAAGGAAAGATGCAGCAGGCGGAAATAATTGCTCTGATTGAAAAGCCGCCGCACGCCGACATGGGTGATTTTGCTTTCCCCTGCTTCAAGCTCGCGGGCGCACTGCGGAAAAACCCGCAGCAGATTGCATCGGAGATTGCGGCAAAAATAAGGCTTCCAGCTGGAATCGAGAATGCAGTGCCTGCCGGGCCTTATTTGAATTTTTTTGTGAGGCAGGAATCGCTCGCAAAGAAAGTGATACCTGCGGTGCTGAAGGGGAAAGAAGCCTACGGGCATTCAAAGGGCGGCAAGGCAAAAAAGGTAATGGTGGAGTACAGCGCTCCGAACACCAACAAGCCGCTTCACATCGGGCACCTGCGCAATGACAGCATCGGAATGGCGATAAGCAGCCTTCTTGACGCAGCCGGCAACAAGGTAATTAGGGCAAACCTTGTCAACGACAGGGGCATTCACATATGCAAAAGCATGCTCGCGTTCACTCTTTTCGGAAAGGGGGATTCGCCGCAAAAATCGAAGATGAAGCCCGACCACTTCGTTGGAAAATACTATGTCCTTTACAACAAGAAAGCCTCCGAACAGCCGCTACTTGAAAAGCAGGCCTACGAGCTTCTCCAGAAATGGGAGAAAGGCGACAAGAAAACTCTCGCGCTCTGGAAAAAAATGAACAACTGGGTTTTGCAGGGCTTCAAGGAAACCTACTCCTCGTTCGGAAGCAAATTCGAACAATGGTTTTTTGAAAGCAAATTCTACGACAAGGCTGGTCCGCTGATTGAGGAAGGGAAAAAGAAAGGAATTTTCGCGCCGAATGCTGAGGGCGCTCATGTCGCAAAACTTGAAGAGCACGGATTGCCGAACAAAATAGTGCTGAGGCCCGACGGCACCTCCATTTACATCACGAACGACCTTGCGCTCACAAAGCACAAGTTCGAGCGCTTCAAGTTGGACGAGGCGCTCTGGGTCGTTGGCAGCGAGCAGAACCTTTACCTGCAGCAATTGTTCAAAATCTTCGAACTTCTTGGCTTCGAGTGGGCACCTCGCTGCAGGCATTTGAGCTATGGGATGGTTTTTCTGCCCGAAGGAAAACTCAAAAGC
>JAPLVT010000160.1 GCA_026396975.1 Candidatus Iainarchaeum sp. | reverse complement strand
GCACAAAAAGCTTGTTCGACTCATTGTTGCCGAGGCACTCGCTCCAGCTCCAAAGCCTGTCTTCGGCAACCATAAAACAAGCAAAAAAGCAGCGGCTTAAAAACAGCGCCTTCTTTTCGGCAAAAAGCGAACGAAACCACGGGTGTTTTTTGTTTGCTGTTTGCGTCTGGTCTTTTTTGTTGTTTGTTTGTGCGTCTTGTTTATTATTGTTTTTGGGGCATGGTTTTTGCTGTTGGTTATTGGTTTTTTATTGTTGGCTGTTGGTTGTTGTTTGTTGATTTTTGGTTGGTGGTTGTTTATGGGTTTTTTTTGTGTTGATGTTGAGACCTGCCCTGTTGACAGGGAAGAATGGCTGAAGCTGGGCGAGGAGGAAAGGAAAAGGCTGTTGAATCCTATTGACTCGAGGATTGTTGCTATTGGCGTGAAGGAAGAGGGAAAAGAGGCTGTTGTTCTGCTTGACGAGAGCGAGAAGAAAATGCTTGAGGAATTCTGGGGAATGCTGGCGGAATTCAAAAAAAGCGGTTACGCAGGCAAAATAGTCGGCTTTAATTTGAAGAATTTTGACCTTCCGGTGCTGGTGACACGGAGCTTTATTCACAATGTGCGGGTTGTGCCGTTTCTTTTGAAGGAAATAGTTGATTTGCGGGAGTCTCTATCTGTTTTCAAGTACGGTCACGTCAGGGGAAAACTTAAGGAATACGCTGCCTTCATCGGAATAAAAGCAATGGACGGAATGGACGGCTCAAAAGTAGCCGAAGCATGCTGGAAAGGCGAAACAAAAAAAATAGCCGAATACCTAAAAAAAGATTTGGAAATAACCGAAGAAATCTACAAAAGGGCGAAAAGCCTTAGAATAACGGAAATACAAAGATGGTAAAAGCGGCTCAAACACCTATTTTTAATCCAGCCCGAGACTGGTTCTGAGCGCGTCATCAACTTTTAGCATTGCTATTGGCTTTAGCGTGCTTATTTTCTTAATAATCCTGTGCTCTGCGGAAATTGTCCTTATTTGGTTGCATAAAATAGCGCTTTTTTCGTTCAATCCTGACTCCTCCGCTTCAACAATAACCGCTGTAGGATAACACTTGTCGGTAATTGTTGATGTGAACGGCACGATAATGGTTGTAGGGCCTAATTCATTCGAAAGGTCGTTTTGCACGACAAGGCAAGGCCTTGTTTTTCCCTGCTCGCTCCCCACAACCGGGTCAAGTTTTGCCAGAACTATGTCTCCTCTCCTCATCATCAAGCATCTCGTCAGCTTCTTTGCTAACCCACTTCCACTCTTCCGCAATCTTCCTGTCTCGGTCAGAGTATTTCCTGTAATACTCGCGCATTAACTCTTCCTTCTGCTTTTTGCCCAAAGCCTTCTCAACCACGACCTTGTCATCCTCTATCTTCACGACAACCTTGTCCCTGGCCTTGATTCCTTTGATGTCCCTGATATTCTTTGGAATAGTTATCTGGCCCCTTTCTCCGACAACAGCAATGCTCTCAAACATGCACGAACCTCCAGTATGCACAATACATACTAATACATACCAAAGAATATTTAAGGGAATTGCCATTCTCGGGGTGCTCATATCCAAAAACATCGAACAAGAAGCGGTTTAAAAACTTCGCGCTGTTTTCGGCAAAAAGCGAACGAAACAGCTTTCACGGCAGTGCTGGGCTATTTTACTTCAACGCCCTCGCCGGAAACAATCTCACCGATTTCAACCGCTTTCTCGCCGAGTTTTTGCAGTGCGGCTGAAATTTTCTTGGTGTCATTTTTGGCAACAATCAGAACCATTCCAATCACCATGTTGAAGGTATGGTACATGTCGTCTTCCGGCACGCTGCCGAGCTTTTGGATTGCTTTAAACAATTGTGGCACTTCCCAAGAATTTTTATTCACCCTGGCGCCAAGCCCTTTTGGCAGCAGCCTGCCGATGTTCTTGTAGAAAGAGCCGCCGGTGATATGCGTTACCCCATGCAAATCGAATTTTTTCAGAAGCGCGAGAACTGTTTTGCTGTAATTCTTGTGCGGAACCAAAAGAGCCTCTCCCACAGTGCAGCCGAGCTCAGGCACGAAATCTAGGACAGTTTTCTTTGCGGCATCGAAAAACACTTTCCGTGCGAGCGAGAAACCATTTGTGTGCAGCCCGTCGCTTGGCAGCCCAATGAGGGCATCGCCTTTGCGGATTTTTTTTCCGTCGATGATTTTGGCTTTTTCAGCAACGCCCACTATTGTTCCGGCGAGGTCCAACTCTCCGGGAGCGTAAACCCCAGGCATTTCCGCTGTCTCGCCCGCGACAAGAGGCATGTCAAGCCCCTTGCACG
>JAPLVT010000143.1 GCA_026396975.1 Candidatus Iainarchaeum sp. | reverse complement strand
ATGTTCAAAGCGGACAAATGATTTATTCGATTTTCACGCCAAGCAGCTCAAAAATTTTCTGCTTTATCTCAGCAGCTTTCTCATGGTTCAGCGAAACATGCAAGCCGTAGCCAGTTGGCTTTCTGAAAAGCAGGTTCTCTTTGATTAGTTCTTCGGCGGCTTTTTGCACCAATTCATGCTCCCTTGACTTGAACCCTTTTTTCAAATTGTCGAATGCGGTATGCGAGCCGCCCCACTTTCGCCTGCGCGCAAGCTTGAAAAGCAGCCTTGCCTTAACCAGCCCAAGTGAGTTCATTTTGGTGAACCTTCAGAGTATATTATTATAAACCTGTTCTTGCATTGTTCATTCAAGCGTTGGTTTAAAGCGCTTTTTAATTGATTTGTGATTTCGATGGCTGACGAAACAACCCTCATAAAATTCTTCGGCGGTTCGCCTTTCATCCGCATCCTTGACGCGCTGATAGACAACATTGGCGGCGATTACAGCAAGAAGGAAATACAGAACCTTGCGGGCGTCAGCAAGGGCGCGCTGTTCCAGCACTGGCCAAAGCTCGAGGAACTGGGGCTCGTAAAATCCACCCGCTCTTTTGGCAACACGCGGCTTTTCACGCTAAACAGGGAAAGCCCTGTCGTAAAAGAGCTTCTTAGGCTCGAAGCCCGGATGGTGGAGGAAACAGCGCCCAAGAAGGCTGTTGCGGTCGCCGGGCGGCGCCTTTAACGCGCATATCCGCCCAAAAAAGCCAAGCTTTTTAAACATTTATATCCATCAATTTTTTCAGCAGTTTTTTCTTGTTTTTAGTCATTTGACTGGATTTTAAAAACAAAACTAAAAACGCACGTGCACTTGGAGGTGTTTGTTTTATGGCTGAAGCAACTTCACAGCAACCGGTAATCTTCCTTTCGGAAGGCACCAGAAGGACAAAGGGCAGGGACGCCCAGAGAATCAACATTATGATTGCGAAGGCGGTCGCAGGCGCGGTCAGGTCAACGCTCGGCCCGAAGGGAATGGACAAGATGATTGTCGACGAGCTGGGCGACGTCACTATTTCGAACGACGGCGCAACAATTCTCGAGGAAATGAGCATCGACCACCCGATTGGAAAGATGATGGTCGAGGTTGCAAAGACACAGGATGCTGAAGTGGGTGACGGCACGACCACTGCTGTTGTTATCGCGGGCGGCCTGCTCAAGGGCGCCGAAGAGCTTATTGACGAGGAAATCCACCCTACGGTAATAATAAAGGGCTACAGGCTTGCGGCAAAGAAAGCCAAAGAGGTTCTTGAGGGGCTCGCGGAGCCGGTTACTTTCAAGGACAAGAAAATGCTCAAGAGCATTGCCGTGACCGCAATGACGGGCAAGGCCAGCGAGAGCGTTGAGGAATTGTCTGATATTGTTGTCAACGCGATAACCCAGGTTGTGGACGAAGAGGACGGAAAGGCAACTGTCGACGTTGACAACGTCAAGGTCGAGAAGAAGCAGGGCGCTTCCCTTGCGGAGAGCCAAATGGTCCAAGGAATCCTCATTGACAAGGAGATTGTCCACAGCGGCATGCCGAAGAAAATCGCGGAAGCGAAAATCGCTTTGGTTGACGCCGCGCTGGAGATAAAGGAAACAGAAACAGACGCGAAGATTGAAATCACCTCGCCGGAGCAGATGCAGGCTTTCCTCGACCAGGAAGAGGCAATGCTCAAAAAGATGGTCGAGCAGATAAAGAAAAGCGGCGCGAACTTCGTTGTTTGCCAAAAAGGCATTGACGATTTGGCGCAGCACTTCCTCGCCAAGGAAAAAATCGCCGCGGTAAGGCGCGTTAAGAAAAGCGACATGGATGCGCTTGTAAGAGCCACCGGCGGAAAAATAGTCAGCAGGCTGGACGACCTCAGCGCAAGCGACCTTGGAAAGGCAAGCCTTGTGCAGGAGAAAAAGATAGCCGGCGACTCAATGGTTTTTGTGGAAGGCTGCAAGAACCCCAAGTCTGTGAGCCTGCTGGTCAGGGGCGGCAGCGAGCACGTTATCGACGAAGCAGAAAGGGCATTGCACGACGCCCTGATGAGCTGCGCAACCGCAATAAAGGACGGCAAGATTGTAAGCGGCGGCGGAAGCACTGAAGTTGAAGTGGCAATGCAGCTGCGCGATTACGCCAAGACAATCGGCGGCAGGGAGCAGCTGGCGATAGAGGCTTTCGCTGATACCTTGGAAGAGATTCCAAGGACTCTTGCGGAAACAGCCGGCATGAACCCGCTTGACACTCTTGTTAGCCTGAGGAGCAAGCACATGGCGAAGGGCGGCAAGTACATCGGTGTGGATGTCCTGAACAGCAAGCTCAGCGACATGAAAGCACTGAATGTGATTGAGCCGCTTTCGGTGAAAAAGCAGGCAATAATTTCTGGAACAGAGGTTGCGGAAATGATCCTGCGCATCGACGACATCATCGCCGGAAGCAGCAAGGGCAAAATGCCCGCAGGCGGAATGCCGCCTGGAATGGGTGGCATGGGCGGCGGAGACATGGAGATGTAAAAATCTCCATTTTTTTTTATTTCAAACTTCTTTGCGCCTTTTTTTTCTATTTTTCCCCTTCTTTTTTCAATCGCTGGCGAATTGTTTCAAGAATCAGCCTGTATTTTGCTTCGTTGTATTGCCCGCCGATACCCCTGAAGTCAACGTCTATTATTGCGCTGGTTTTCCTGCGCATTCTTCTCAGCACCGCTTCAACGGCTGTTTTTGCGGACGGGTACATCGGCACAATGAAATCTGCTGAAAGCACTTCCCTTTCAAACAACCGCCCCTGCCCTCCAGCCCAGCCAGTGAAATCCAGCTCTAGCGTTGCAGGGACCGGATTTGCCATTGCAACACCCCTAAATGTTGTCATGCCAAGCAGCGATGATTCCGTGCCAACCGGGCAGACAAAAAGAACTTTTTTCCTCGCATCAGTTGGCTTTGCCGGCCTTATGACCCGTGATAGCCTTAGAGCCCTTATTTCCCTTGAGTCTTTTAGCCAAACCAAGCATGTTGATGGAGCCATGGACATTGACTTTGGTAGTCTGAACAGGATCATTCTGGTAGTGAATTGGAGCCGCTGGACAGGCAAGATTGTAGATCTCGTCAACCTCTACATAGAGAGGAAATGTAATGTCGTGCCGAAGCAGTTCAAAATAAGGATTCTCTATAAGATGGAGAATGTTTCTTTTAGTTCCAGTATAGAAGTTATCCACGCACAAAACATCACATCCTTCTTTCAGAAGGCGTTCACAGAGGTGAGAACCCAGAAAACCTGCCCCTCCTGTCA
>JAPLVT010000094.1 GCA_026396975.1 Candidatus Iainarchaeum sp. | reverse complement strand
CACCATAAGCGCGAACTTCGGCAACATGACGACTGTGGCGGCTTCGTCGCTTTTCCTGCCATTCATCCCGCTGCTGCCGTCGCAGATACTGCTCAACAACTTCGTGAGCGACGTTCCCCTGCTTACCGTGAGCACAGACAACGTTGACAGCGAGTTTTTGCGCAAGCCGAAACACTGGAACCTGCGGTTCATAGGCAGGATTATGGTTTACTTCGGCGCAATAAGCACTGTTTTCGACCTTTTGCTCATAGGGGGGCTGCTTTTCCTCTTCAACTCGGGAACCGCGCTTTTCAGGACAGCGTGGTTCGTTGAATCCGCTCTCTCGGAAATAATAGTAACGTTCGCGATCAGGACAAAAAGACCTTTCTTCAAAAGCAGGCCGAGCAAATTTTTGCTCCTCAGCTCCCTGCAAACAATTTTTGTCACGGTCGGAATAACATACCTCGCGTTCGGCGCGCAGTTCTTCGAGTTCGTGCCGATGCCGCTTGACGTTCTCCTCTTCATAGGCGTGATTCTTGCGGCATACTTCGCAACAGCCGAAATAGCCAAAAGGCGCTTCTTCGCGCACGCCGAAATCTGACCCAAACAGGTAATTCTTTTAAAACAAGGGGTTCAATTTAATAGTGCCATGCCCGACAGCGGAATCTTCATCGGCAGCGTTTCGCTTGCAAACCTGCTTATTTTCATCTTTGTTTTTATCGTAACACTGGCCGTGGGCAATGCAGCCAACGCTTCGCTGCGCAAATTTCTGGACGCAAAGGTTTCAAAGCGCACCTCAAAGGTCGCTGCCAGGGCGCTGCAATACGCCGTATTTGTCCTGGGCATGTACATCGGTGTCTACTATATTTTGGGCTTGGACCTGACGGCGCTGGCCGCATCGCTGGGAATTTTAAGCATTGCCGTGGCATTCAGCTCGCAGCAGTTAATACAGAACATTATCGCAGGCGTGCTAATCGCAATTCAAAGGCCTGTACAGATCGAGGACTGGGTTGAGGTGGGAAACAGCGGTGTTGGCAGGGTAAGCGACATAAAGCTTACTTATACCATGCTGAAAGACGTGAACGGAAGGGTAGTGTACATCCCGAACAGCGTGGTGCTCGGAAGCAGCATTGTAAACTATACGGAGTCCGGATTTGTCGGAATAAACGTGCCGCTGCAGGTGCCGCCTGGCATTGACATAGATATGATGAAAAAAGCCCTTTTGGAGGCGGTTAACATCCACCCACTTATCCTGCCCAACATTTCAAACGGCGAAAAAAGAAGCATAATGAGGCTGTTCAAGTTGCCGAACAAGCGGTTTTTTTCCAAGCCCCCTGACCTTGAAAAGTTCAAGCCGCAGGTACTGTTCACAGGCATGACGGGCGTGGACACGCTGCTGGCAGTAAAAATCTGGATTGCAGAAATAAGCAAGAAAGAGCGGATTGTGAGCGATTTGCTGGGAGCAGCGCGGAGCATCCTAAAGGAAGAGAAAAAAGAGAAATATCAGCGCAAGTTGTCCGGCTAGGCGCCGATCGCATACACGAGAAGCGGGTTTACCGCGATTGACGCAAAGGTTGCAATCACTGTCGCGATAACAAGGTTCAATAGGGCGTTAACCCAGTCGCATTTGTAAACTGTTTTTATCGCGACCACCATGAAGGCGAACATTATGAGCAGCGTAAAAAAACTGTCCAAAAAATAGAACATTTGGGGCACGAAAGAAACAACCATTATTACAAGCGAAACCGCAAACGCCTTTCCGATGCTGTTTCCCTGCATTTTCAGGATTTTTCCCGCGAGGAAAATGCCCGCCGCGAAGAAAACGAAGTTCGCCGCGAGATTAACCAAAGAGCCCAGGAAAAGCCTTGCGAAAAAATTTCCGATTCCGCTGCCGACTGCCATACCCATATCCTTTGGCAAAAAGGTTTTATTTAACTATTTGCATTATTAACTACTGGATGCGCTTTAAGGTTGTAGCAGAGTTTTTCGACAAAATAGAGAAAGCCAGCGCGCGGCTCGCAATGACGGACATTCTCGCAAAACTGTTCAGCGAAGCCGAAACCGGCGAGATAGCAAAGGTTGTCTACCTGTGCCAGGGGCAGCTTGCGCCATCGCACCAGCAGGTTGAAATAGGAATGGGCGAAAAATTCGTGGAGGAAGCCATCGCAAAAATAGGCGGCTACGGAAAGGAAGAAGTGCACAAGGTTTACAAGGAAAAAGGCGACCTCGGGCTTGTGGCGGAGCAAATACTGGCGCACAAGAAACAGCACAGCCTTTTCGCGGAAGAGCTCGCTGTTTCAAAAGTTTTCGGCAACCTAATGAAAATCGCTGCCGCGTCAGGGGCGGGAAGCCAGGAGATGAAAATAAAGCTGC
>JAPLVT010000081.1 GCA_026396975.1 Candidatus Iainarchaeum sp. | reverse complement strand
CCTAACTGCTTCGCGCATGCTTGTTTTCGACTTCCAGCCAAGGGCCGCGATTTTTCCGGTATCATAGTTTCGTTCCCTGGCAAGCCTGTCAATGTGCTCAGGGGTAACAATGCTTTTTTTGCCGCGCAGCCTGTTTGCCAGAACAAGCATCCTTGCGAGAAAAACAGGAACGGTTTTTATTTTGGCGGTTATTCCAAGCTGCCGCTGTATTTCCGCGTACAAATCGCGCAGCGAATGCTGCTCACGCTCGGCCACGATAAATGTTTCGCCCATGCAGTCATTCGAAAGCAGCACGAACAGCATGGCGTCGACAAGGTCGTCTATAAAAATAGTCTGCCATTGCTGCTTTCCGCCGCCGATTATCGGATAGCCTTTCCGCGCAAGCCGCACTATCTCCTGCCAATATTGGTTAGGCCCGAACACAAGCGCAGCCCTCAGGACTGTTACTGGCAGCATCTCCTGTGCTTCCTGCACGGCTTTTTCCGCGTCAGCCTTGCTTTTCTCGTAGGCGGTTCGCGGCATTACAGGAGAGCCCTCTTTGACTTTTCCCTTTACACCCGCGTGAACGCCTACAGTGCTCAAAAAAATGAACTGCTTGCAGTGCGCCTGCGCCGCGGCTTCAAGCAGGTTCTGCGTGCCCTGCACATTAACCCTCTGCAGCAATTTGCTGTGCTCGTCCAGCACTGCCGCAAGATGGTATACCGCGTCAATGCCCTGCACTGCTTTCTTGCACTGCGCAGCATCAGCGACATCGTTGCCGAGCGCGGCGTCAAACTCAACCACCTTGTAGCTGAGCGCCCTCAGCTCTTTCACAAGCCTCGAGCCCACAAAACCGCTGCTTCCTGTCACAAGTATCTTCAATCAGCCCACCACACCGAATAGTATCTTTAATTGATTTTTAATTTATATTAATGCTTTGTGGGCATTATGATCGAAATTGACGGTTCGCAGGGGGAGGGAGGAGGCCAGGTTCTGCGCACAGCGCTTTCATTGTCCGCGCTTACGCAGCAGCCTGTAAAGGTGTTTAATATCAGGGCTGGCAGGGAGAGGCCGGGCCTGCAGCCACAGCATCTCGCGGGCGTTAAAACACTGGCTGAAATTTGCGGTGCGGAAATAAAGGGCGCGCTGCCCCGCTCGGCAACAGTCGAGTTTTTTCCAAAACAAGCGAAGCCGGCGAATTTTAACGTGAACACCTTTACGGCCGGCGCAGTGAGCCTGATTGTGCAGCAGGTTCTGCCTGTTTCGCTGCTGCAGCCTGTAAAGCTGCGCATTATCGGCGGCACAAATGTGGCATTTTCCCCCCCGATGGACTTTTTGCGGCAATCGCTGTTCCCCGCGCTGCGCAAGATGGGT
The DNA here is from genome assembly GCA_026396975.1 of Candidatus Iainarchaeum sp. Classification (GTDB taxonomy): domain Archaea; phylum Iainarchaeota; class Iainarchaeia; order Iainarchaeales; genus JAPLVT01. The sequence continues at coordinate 5,028 of JAPLVT010000081.1, read as the reverse complement.
GCCAAGGCGGAAGCGGAAATAATCAAGAGGGGCTTTTTTCCGAGGGGCGGCGGCATTGTTTCTTTTTCCAGCAGGCGTGCAAAGCTGCCGCTGCAGCCGATAAGAATTGTTGAGCTCGGCGAACTTGAATTAATCGAAATTTTCAGCGCAAGTGCCTCTCTTCCGACTGCAGTGGCCCAAAACCAGGCGAGCGGCGCAAAGCATATGCTGCGGCATTTCGGGGTTGAGTTCAAGGAGTGCCTTGACTGTGCGGAGAAAAGTTCCAGCATCGGCAGCAGCGTTTCAGTTTTCGCGCATTACGGAAGTGGAGCAGTGCTAAGCGGCAGCGCCCTCGGCGCGAAGGGAAAGCCAGCCGAGCAGGTCGGCGTGGAAGCAGGGCGGCTGCTGCTGCGCGAGATTGATGCGGGGCTGCCTTGCGGCAGCCACCTTGCGGACCAGCTGATTCCTTTTATGGCGCTCGCGGAAGGGAAAAGCGAAATTCGCTGCACTGCGCTTACGCGGCACTGCCTCACAAACATCGCGGTCGTGGAAAAATTCCTCCCGGTAAAATTCTCGGTCGAAGGCGCAGAAGGAAAGCCAGCAAAAATCAGCGTTGAGGGGGCAGCGTTTGCTGGGCAATAAAAAGAGAATTTGCGGCGCGGCTGAAAAGCCATGCTGCCAGCAAGTTTTTTGCCGCTAAATAAAAAACAGTTTAACAAGGTCCGGCTGCGCCAGCGCAACAATGCAGCCGAGGAGTATGAATGGCGCGAAAGGCGGCATTCCCCTGTAAACAGGCACTGTGCGGACGCCCATCTTTCGCAGTGCGGCTATTTCTTTTTCGCCGAAAACCCCTTTTACCCCGAGCTTTAATTTCTTTTTTATTTTTTGGTCAAGGAATTCCGCGGCAATCACCTCATCTTCCCCTAATTTTTTCAGTGCGACCCTCCGCAGGAAAAAAGAGCGCCTGATGCCTTTTTCAAAAGCCATGAATGCTATGGCAAGCAAAAGCGGAACTGCCAGCAAGAGCAGCGCCAGCGGCTTGACAGTGCCAATGTTCACCATTGCAATTAGGTATGCAGTTATCACTATTGCAAAAGCACCCGCTTTTTTCGCGTTGCCGCTGTTTTCTTTCAAGTTTATCCCGAGCCTCGCGTACTTTGTTACAAAAAAAACGCTGTAAAAAGTGACCGCAGTCAGTGCGGCAAAGAAAAGCGCGTTCGCGATGAAAATCTGCCCGCCGTAAAGAGGCAGCAAAAACGCGATTGCAGTGCAGAGTTTCACATCTCCCCCGCCTATTTTTCCGGCGTAATAAACAGCATAGCCGATTGCGAAAACCGCTGCTCCCAGCGCCAAAAACAGCCAGTTCATTTCGATAACGTTCAGCGCAATGCCGACCGCAATCATGCCATAAGTTATTTTGTCCAGGATAAGCCCTGTTTTTGCGTCTGTGTAAGCTGCTGCCGCGCAGCCTGCGAGCAGCGCCGCGATTCTTGCGAGCAAAATCAGTTCCATGCAATCACGCCAGACAATTTTAAGACCAAATTTTTAGTTCAGGGCACCCGCGGTGCCGGCTTTTTGAATACAAGCACATTGCCCTTGTACTTCCAGTCTTTTATCCCATTCTGCGCCAGCACAGTTAAAACTTCCTGCACAACAAGGCTGCCTTCTGCGAAGGCATGCCTCACTTCAAGCGCGGCGGTGCCCTCTGGTTTAAGCCAGCCAATTACTCTTTCCACAGCAGTTGTCTGCAGCGGCGTATGGTGGACCGCCCCCATGTGCGAAAATATCACATCGTATGTCTCCCTGGGCTGCAATTGCAGCATGTTTCCCACAAGCAGCCGGTCAACACCGGAATACCCCTCTTTCGGCGTTCTCTCCTCTACAACGCCAACTGTCTTCACGCTTGCCCCCAGCAACTGCTTTAGTTGTGCCAATGCAGTTCCACGGCCGCAGCCGAGGTCCAAAATCTTTACTTGGGATTTTCCGTCGCGCTTTTCGGCTAGCGCGCGCGCCATGCCCGAGATGTCAACGCCAAGCCTTTTCTCAATGACATCAAGGGGGGTCCTGAAGTATTGCCATGCCTTCCTCTGGTCCATATCGACTCTTCTCAGCCTCTTTAAGTCCTCGCTCCACCTCCGCATTTCATCCCTCTCAGCTTCGGGTTTCGACACCCTTCTCCAAAATTGCGGCAGATTTTTTTTCCTTGATGGCCAGGCATTTTTTCTTGCCAAAAGTTTCACCTGTAATATTTTTTGTTCACTATCGGCGCGAGAGCCATAATCAATCCCATCTCGTGCAGCAGCCTTCTCGGCACCCTGCCTTTTGTCAGCCGGCCCACGCCGCCTTTTTCGTCCCTCAGGTCTTCGCCCCACAATTCCGCGAAAACGTCGCTTACCTCTTTTCCCTCTCGCAAAATCTTTTGCGTCACGCGGAGCGGGTACTCGAAAGCGGGTGTCAGCCCCAAGTGCACCTGCCTGCCGTCAAAAATCGCGATAGCAGCCGCATCCATGTAACCGCTTTTCGAGCAAGGCACTTCGAACAAGCCGGCTTCTATCCCAACGGAATAATCGCATTTCCCGCTTGCTTGCTCCCAAGCGCTTTTTGCCCTGTTCACTGCCCCCTGCACTGTTTCGCGCAGTGTCATCGGCTGTGCCGCGACACCGCTTCCAACAGCGGCGCCCCGCACTTTCACTTCCTTGAAAAATTTTTTGAACGCGCTTTCAACTGCGCTGACCTTCGCGGGGTTTTTGCTTCCGACCGCGACAAAAATCTTTCTTTTCATTTTTTCACCGCTGTTTTTTGGCTTTTTTGCGCTTCATTCCGCAGCTTTTTTTTTGAAATTTTTGCGTTTAACCGCCGGCTTTTGCTTTTACCTGAAGTGTTTTTTTTTCTTCTTCTTTTTGCCGAACATCTGGGCAAGCTTCTGCATGTCAAGCCCGCCACCTTTCGCCTGCAATGCTTTTTCATCGAGCTTCCTGAATTTTTTGAATACTGAAGCCATCTGCTTGTGGCTCCTGATAAGTTCCCTTACGTCGTTCTCTTTTTTTCCGCTTCCCTTAGCAATGCGTTGTATCCGCGAATGGCTTAGGATATCTGGGCTTAATTTTTCCTGCTTCGTCATGCTGTCCATCATTGCCTTGAAGCCGTCGAGCTTTTCCTCAGTCATTTCGAGCATTTCCCGAGGCATCTGCATTTTCAGGCCGAGCATTTCCGCGACCTTGCCGAGCGAACCCATCTTCCTCGTTGCTTTCAGCTGCTTGTAGAAAACGTCAAGGTTGAATTCCCCCATCAAAAGTTCTTCGGGGGAGAGTTCCTCTTCCTCGCTGACCTCTTTCGCTTTCTCAAGCAGCGCCCGCAAGTCTCCATACCCCATCACCCTGCTCAGATAGCGCTGCGCGTCAAACCCCTCAAGGTCGTCAAGCTTTTCTCCCACTCCGATAAAATAAACAGGGCATTTCGCCACGTTGCATGCGCTGAGCGCTCCGCCTCCTTTCGCGCTTCCATCAATCCTTGTTATTATTACTCCGTTAACTCCCACAGCGTCATGGAATGCCGTTGCCTGTTTTTTTGCTAGCTGCCCGATGTCGGCGCCCATCACAAGCCATCTTTCCTCAGGCTTGAAAGCCGAGTTTATTTCCTTTATCTCTTTCACGAGCGCCTTGTCCAGCGCGTTCCTTCCCGCGCTGTCCGCGATAAGCATATCGTATCCTTTCATTTCCCGCATTGCTTTCTCCACTACTTTTGCGGCATTCTTTCCCCCCTTGGTTGCAAAGCAATCGATTTTTATTTTTCCCGCAAGCTGCTGCAGCTGCTCAACAGCTGCAGGCCTGAAAGTGTCTGCCGCAATCAGCCCAACCTTCAGTCCGCGTTTCATGTAATACTTCGCGAGTTTTCCAGCAGTTGTTGTTTTTCCGCCGCCGAACAATCCCACAAGCAGGATTTTTTTCGGCTTTTCAGGCGCTTTCTTTTCCGTCCCGCCAATCAGCGCCACAAGCTGGTCGTATGTTACTTTCAGCACATGCTCCCTGCGCGAAAGCCCCGCGGGCAGCTTTTCCAGCGCGGCCGCGTCCTCTATCTTTTTCGTCAGGTCGAGTACCAGCTGCACTTCAACGTCAGCCGCAATCAGCGCCCGCTGCAGCTCGCGCGTGGATTCTTTTATCGCGCCTTTGTCAAAGACAGTCGCTTTGCGCAGTATTTCCATTGCGCCCCTAAGCTTTTCGCCCAAGCCCATTTTTCAAGACCTTGGATAAATTCAAAGCGGAAAGGGTTAAATAAGGTTTATTTTTTGCAGCGAAAACATGCGGGGAAAGCAGGTATCCGGCGCCTCCGCCCCCACCGCCCCCACCGCCGCCGCCTCCTCCGCCAAAGCCGCCACCGCCGCTTGTTGCGCTTGCGCTCGCGAAAGCGGAAGAAAAGCTTCCTGCAATGCTTCCAATGCCCGCTGTGCTGAATGCGGCATAGCTTCCCGCGAAAATATGCCCGTTGTATTCGCCTCTCATGCCTTCGAAAGCCTTGTCCATGGCCTTCTGGACTGTTTTCGCGACTCCGAGCGGGATGCTGTAAACAAGGTATTTTTCCCAGAGCACGATTGCGTCAGGAGGCATGTTCTTGAGGTTGCTGAAGTCCTGCAGGAATTTGCGCAGCAGCATCCAGCGTTTGTAATGCAATGCGCCTTTCGGCGTCCTGTTCGGCAGCGCGTCGGGGAACAGCAGCAGCGGCAAGATTGCCCCTAGCCCGACAAACACTATCAGCAACGGGCTTAGCATGAAAGCGATTGCCGCAACAGCGATTGTTCCTGCCGCGAATGCCGCCAAAGCGTTTTTCTTGCTGTAAAAACCCTCTTTTTCCGCAGCGTCTTTAACGGAATCCCGCCATGATTCCGCAAATGTCATGCTTCTCATCCTGTCAGCAAGCAGGTATTCCCGCAGTTCCTTCAGCGTCAGCAGGTCGGGCGTTGCATCGCTTACTTTCTTTTTGAAAATAATTCCCTCGTGTTTTGTTGCTGCTACTTCCGCGAGCAGCTGGAAAACCATCTGCTCGCTTTCCGGC
>JAPLVT010000130.1 GCA_026396975.1 Candidatus Iainarchaeum sp. | reverse complement strand
CCAGCGTTGTTTTTTACCCGAGCGCAACAAGCGAGGCCGCGCTTTCCGCGGCCGTTGAGAAAGCGGGCTACTTTGTCCTTAAGCCAAAGCAGGAAGCCGGCGGCTTGGCTCCAGTTGATTTTGAGCGGGAAGCGCGGGAAAAAGAGATCAACGGGCTGAAGAAGAATTTCTTTTTCTCACTGGTTCTGAGCGTCCCGCTGATGCTCCTCATGGCGGCGTCAATGCTCGGCTTGGAACTGCCAAAAATCATAGTGGGGAATGAGGCAGTACTGCAGCTGCTGCTTGCAACTCCAGTGATTATTATTGGCAGGGGATTCTTTTCAAGGGGCCTCAGGGCAATATTTAACAAGAGCCCGACAATGGACAGCCTTGTGGCTGTCGGAGTCGGCGCTGCTTACGCCTACAAATTGAAATCCCGATTGCGGAAGTTGCAGTGGGCGACATTGTAATAGTAAAGCCCGGCCAGAAGATCCCTGTTGACGGAGTTGTGGTCGAAGGGCACAGCAGCGTTGACGAGAGCATGGTTACGGGAGAAAGCATTCCGGTTGAAAAAAGCAAAAACGATAAGGTCATTGGCGCGACAATCAACAAGACAGGGTATTTCAGGTTCAGGGCTGAAAGGGTTGGCAGCGAAACAATGCTTTCACAGATAATAAAGCTTGTCGAAGGCGCACAGGCAAGCAAGGCGCCGATACAGCAGCTTGCCGACAGGGTTTCGGCCTACTTTGTGCCGGCGGTAATGGCAATCGCAATCGGGGCAGCGCTTTTCTGGTTTTTTTCAGGCCAAAGCTTTCTTTTTTCGCTTACAATTTTCATTTCGGTTCTCGTAATCGCCTGCCCGTGCGCGCTCGGCCTCGCAACCCCAACTGCGGTAATGGTTGGGACAGGCAAAGGCGCTGAGCACGGCATTCTAATTAAGAGCGCGGCCGCGCTGCAGAAAGCGCAGGAAATAAACATTGTTGTTTTCGATAAGACAGGGACTCTTACAAAAGGAAAGCCCGAGGTTACTGATGTCATTGCGCTGGGGCGGATGGATAAAAAAGAGGTACTGCGCCACGCTGCGATTGCGGAGAAGAGGAGCGAGCACCCGCTTGGGGAAGCGATTGTCGGCAAGGCAAAAGAACAGGGCCTGCAGGTAGCCAACGCGGAATCGTTCAATTCAATTACTGGAAAGGGAGTTGAGGCGATATTTGGCGCAAAAAGAAGTCTGCTTGGAAACAGGAAACTTATGGCTGAAAGGAAAATAAGCATTGAAAGCGCGGAAGATTCTCTCGACACGCTTGAATCCCAGGGCAAAACGGCAATGGTTGTTGCGGTCAATGGCAAGGCGGCCGGCATAGTCGCTGTTGCGGACACGCTTAAGGATTACTCAAAAGAGGCCGTCGCCGCGCTGCACGCGATGGGCAAGAGCGTTGCAATGATCACAGGCGACAACAAAAGGACCGCGGAGGCGATTGCAAGCCAGGCCGGAATCGACACAGTGATTGCAGATGTCCTTCCCGAGGGCAAGGAAAGGAAGTAAAGCGGCTGCAGGGAGAAGGCAAAAAAGTGGCAATGGTCGGAGACGGCATAAACGACGCCCCCGCGCTGGCGCAGTCGGATTTGGGGATTGCCATAGGCAGCGGCACTGATGTTGCGATAGAAACAGGCGACATAGTGCTGGTCAAGGGTGACCTGCGCGATGTTGTGACAGCAATAGAGTTAAGCGGCTATGCAATGGGAAAAATAAAGCAGAACTTCTTCTGGGCATTCATATACAACGGGATAGGGATACCAATTGCCGCCGGCGCGCTATACCCTTTCACAGGCTGGCTTCTCAGCCCAGTGATTGCGGGCACTGCAATGGCTTTCTCAAGCGTGAGCGTTGTAACTAATTCCCTTTTGATGAAAAGGTTCAAGCCAAAAATGAAAGGCAGGGCATAAAGCCGCGGCTTTTAACCGTAATTTTCGCAAGCAGTTCACGCAGCCGGCCGAAAACACAACAAATATTTTGTTTTAATAAACATTCGCAGCAAATATTGCTAAAATGGCTGCAAAAAATTTCCTTTTGATAATCCGCCCGTTGTACTGCATAATGGCCGCTTTCGGGGTTTTCATCGGCTACAGCGTTGCGGCCGGCGCGGTCCAATTCAACGCGCTGCTCGGCATTGCAATGGCGGTTGCCTTCCTTGTTTGCGGCGGCGGAATCGCGATAAACGATTACTTTGACAGGAACGTTGATAAGAAACTGCATCCGCAAAAGCCGATTCCAAGCGGAAAGGTAAAAGCAAAGACAGCACTGGCTTTTTCGCTTCTTCTTTTTGCTGCAGCAAACATTATTGCAATCGCTTCCCTGCCGATGGTCTCGGCTGCAATAGCGCTTGCTTTCACGCTGCTCTTCCTTGCTTACAGCAGCGTTCTCGCGAAAGCGAAGTACATCGGCAATTTTGTCGTGGCTTCGGGAACGGCTTTCACGCTGGTTTTCGGCGCTTCGCCCATTGGAAATTACACTGTTATCGTGTTCCTCGCGGCTTCGGCTTTTTTCGTGAATGTTTCGCGCGAGCTGATAAAGGACCTGGAAGATAGGGAAGCCGACAGGGGGCACAAGACAACGCTGCCGATGCTCGTGGGCGAAAAGGCTGTCGACGCGCTGATATTCATTTACTACCTGCTCGCGATGCTGCTGGTTTATGTTCCGGTTTTTATGCTCGCGTTCGGAAAGTTCCTGTTCATCGCTGTTGTTTCAATTGCTAACATTGTTTTCCTGCTGAGTTTCGGGGAAACCGTGAAGCGCAATTACGCGCGCGCGCAGGCGATGGCAAAAGCAGCCATGTTCATTGCACTGCTCGGGTTTCTTGCTGGAGCGGTGTGAATTAAAAAATTCTATTTAAACTTGCGCGTATTTTTCCGCATCCTCTGGCTTTCTACGCGTGGTGTGAATAAGAAGAGCCGAACCCTCCGTAGGCGCCTCGCTCCCAATTGTCACGTACGTGTCCCCGCTTTTAAACTTGAATAATCTGGCTGGCTCCTGCCTTGCCATCTCAATGATGCGGGGCGGGATTCTTTGAATATCCCCGCCGGTAATAGGACGGAAGTATCTTTCTCTTCTCCCAAAAAGGCTAACAGAGTGCTTTCTCTGTTCTCTTCGCCCTTGCGCGCCAGCGTTCACAGGTCTCCTTGCCACCATCTTTTTGC
>JAPLVT010000002.1 GCA_026396975.1 Candidatus Iainarchaeum sp. | reverse complement strand
TGCCATCATCAGTACTCATCAACTGGCTCCTGACGAAGTTAGCCGCATCACCTTGCCACTTTGTTGCTATACTCGCCCTAAATTGGGTTACCGCGCTAGGATCAGTCGTCGGCGGCAAGCTGGTTGTAGCGGGATTAAAGCCGCTAACCTCAGTCGGGTTTACAATTGTATTAAGGTAGCTTTGCGTTCGTACATTCCAAGCTCTTGTCAACGGCCTTGGCAACATTCCGCTGTCTGCGGCTTTTGCAAGTGTTTCAAGCATAGGCTCTGCTATATCATCAGCCGCCTTTACCGCTGACGGCGTAAAGTTTGCTCCAAGACTTTTTCCTTGGTTTGCAAGCAGGTTTGTGTTCATTTTGTCTATAAGCGTTGCTCTTAATGGGGTTGGTCCAACTTTAGCGCTTCTGCTTGCTTTTACCCATTTGCCCGCATCATAATGACCGTGCAGAAGGAAATCTAGTTGCTCCTGAGTCGAACCTTGAAGCGTTCCGTTCTTAATCCAGCCTTTAATCAGTATATCAGCCCCTTCTTCGCTTGCGCGCTGCGCTGATGCCACCGTTATAATATCGTTGGCGTTTGTTATCGAAGCCGTCAGTTCGTTAACAGTCATGCCTGTGAGTGCCGCTGGCAGTATCTGCCCGAAGCTCGCGCCTTTTTCCTCCAATTGCTGTTGGGTGAGCGTGGAATTCGTTGCATCAGCCGCAGGCACTATCGCCTCGCCGAGCCAGTTGCCGACAAGTGGAATAAAACTAAGCACAGTTCTGATAGTGTCATCAACCCCATCTCCCAGTGTTTTCCATCCCCCTCCGGCTTCTTTCGCTATGTTCTTAAGGTTCCAAACAGCAGGCATGGCGCAGTTTAACGTGATGTCCCAGCCGCCCTTTATTCCAAAAGTCCACCAGTTCAATGCCAAAGCCGTTGCTGCGCATGGCACGAAATAACCCAATGTTGCCCAAGCCCTTCTCTTCGCGATTTCAACCATGTACTCAGGTTGCGAGGCTGTTTCGACTCCGGGGCCTGTGCCGTATGCTCCCTGCCTTGCGAGTTCAGCGGCGAGCGCCCTCTGCGCTGTAATCATGCTGACTGTTTCAGGGCTTCCCTTCCAGCCGACTGTCGCGTAAGCCACAACCTGCTTGTTCGGCGCCTTGTCAATTTCCTCAACGGTTACTGCGGCCATCTTTTTCACAAGGTCGTAAGGGTGGATGCCGCAGGCCTCAATCTTTATCGGGAAAGGCCTGCTTTTCCTGTCCAAAGCGAAATCGCTGAGGCTGATTGCGGTAACCTCAATCTCCCGAGTGTTTTCCGCTGCAAGCGCGAACTGCGCGTCTCCTTTCACGCAAAACAAAAGGTCGACCCTGTACTTGTTGCCCGCGGTGGCTGCGCCACCTGCCGCTGGTTGTGCAGCAGCGCCTGTTCCCGCTGGCGCGCTGGTGCCCGCGCTTCCCCCTGCTGGCTGTGCGGCTGCTCCTGTTCCCGCTGCCGCACCTGCGCTGCCTGCCGCGCCTGTTGGCGCATTGCCGCCTGCTCTTGCGTTTCCGCCCGCTGGCTCTTCTCCCGGTTTTTTGAGCTCTATGTCGTTTCCTTTGCTGTCAACAACGCCGTTGGCGCTTTCCTTCAGCACCATCTTTCCTTTCTCGCCGTTCTTGTTTTTATTGTAAACCGCGATGTACTCGATTCCTGTTTTGGGCTTTTTTGCCGAGTCGCCGCTTTCAAGGAAGTTTGTCGCAAGCTTTATGCGCTCCGCAGCCTTGCTTGTGACATTCAGGTCAACGCATTGCTCCTGCGTGTTTATTTTGACGCTTTTCGCGCCGTCAAGCGAAAGCTGGCCGTACAATTCGCCTATTTTTTCGTAGCTTCTCATGACAATGTACTCGCCGTCGGCATCTTCGCCCCAGCAGTCCTTGTCCCTGTTGAATGTCGTGCCCTTGAAAGCAACAAGCGCGCTCGCTATGTCGCTTTTTACAACAGCGAATTCTTCCGGCACTATCGCGTAAACTGTTTTCGGGCTGTCCGGGCTTGTTCCCTCGTTGTTGTTTATTTTGATTTTCACTATTCCCTTGCTGGTGTCGCCTTTTACTACCACGAGCCTGTTAGTGCCTGATGGCACTGTTTCCCCGAACCTGCCCTCGCTTTTCTTGAACCAGGCGTTCGCAAGTTCTTTTCCCAAATCTTTCAGGTCGCCTTTCGCTTCCACTATTCCGGGCCAGGCGTAGTAGCTCTCGAAGTTCGAGATGTCAAACCCTTCGTCCAGCGGCAGGAAGTTCGCAGCATTCTCTATTTTGTGCAGGCATTGCTCGGTTGTTGCCCTTTCCTGCGTGACGTTGATTACGAGCATGTAGTTCCTGCCTTCTTCGGCGTTCAGTATTTCGCCGTTTTTCACGCTTGCCGCGCCGAGAATCGCGAACCTGTACAATCCGCAGCCGGTCATGTTTCCCGCGAGGTAAACCTGCCCGAACTCAAAGCCAATGTCGCTGATTGAGTCAATCTTCTTCTCCGCCTGCACAACGCTGTATGACTTGAGCTCTGTTTTGCTCTGCGCCTCGAGCTCGTGCTGCAATAGTTCAGTGTTCATGTTGTCGACCATTAGGTAAGCGGGCTCTATTTTTCCGGGAACTCCCATGTCCTCAAAGCTGCAGTGGTTGCTTCCCGCTGCCCCGCATTCGCCGAATTGCCATGCCTGCCTGTTCGCCCTGCTCGCCTTGTCCTTGGCGCTGTTCACGAGAGCGTCGGCTTTCTTGATGATGTAATCAGCCAATTGCTTTGCGTCGCAGTATCCCTTGCTGCAGTCGCCTGTTGAAACCACCGGGAACTGGAATTGCCTGAAGTCGCCCTCGGTGTCGCATTTCTTTAGCGAGATCTTTTTTGTGGCTGTTGCAGGGTCAACCGATTGCGCTGTCGCTGCCTGCCCGATTTTAATCGCAACATCCAAATCGTTCGATTCTATTGCCTTGTTCTGCATCTGCAGTATTCCGACGAGGCGCACTTTCATCTTCCATTCGTCCTCGCCGCCTTTCATGAGCAATAGTTTTCCCGCGACTTCCTGCCCGGACAGCAGAGTTACGTTCGGGGAGTAAGCGAGGCGGTTGTTCTTGCGTGTTTCCGGCAAAACCTTGCCGAAGAGTATTACGGGCTCGCCGCACTCGTTTTTTATTTTGATGTCGTTCTCAAGCGTTCCGCTGATTGTTTTGCTGCTGAAGGTGAGTATTTCCACTCCTTCTGTTGCTGGCGACGCCTTGAGGCATTTTATGCCAGTGTAGTTTAAGTTCAGCCGCGTGTTTCCAAGGTCGGGGTATTGCTGCCCGGCTATTACGCCGGTGTAGTGTATGCTGCCCTGCACTGGCTGCTTGAAGGCGTCTGCTGCAGTTGTCTGCGCGTAAACGAATCTCTGCGGTGTTACAGCCTGCCCTGCCGGAATTGTTATGTAATCTATGCTGCTCGGCATGAAGCCTGCCTGCACTCCGCTCTGGTAGGCCTGGATGTCAAGCGTTGTCCTGAAGGCTGTTATGGGCACAGCGCCGGTATTTACCATCTGCAGTGGAGACTGTGCGTAAGCCCTGTCTTCCGTTGCCGCTCTCGCGAGCCATAGCGCTATCTGCGGCGGATAGCTGAATCCTACCCGCGGGTTTGAGATTTCAACTGTAA
>JAPLVT010000063.1 GCA_026396975.1 Candidatus Iainarchaeum sp. | reverse complement strand
CGAGGGCGGGAAGCAGTCGCTGTAAATCTCCGCGATTTTTTCGGTTTTGAACTGGCGCAGGAAATAATCAACGCAAATCTTGCCAACAAGCCCTATGCCGGGCAATCCGACAAGAAGAACAGGCTTCGCGAGCTTTTTCTTGCCCAAAAAAACGACTTTTGTTGCCATGCAAAAACCCCTTCAAACACGCGCTTTCCAATCTTAAAGGACCCAGAAACTTTTTTAATTGCTCCTATAGCAAACTGCTTTTATTTTTGAACTTTTTATTGCTGTTTGCTATAAGTGAAATGCGATTTATTGTTCAAATATTTAAGCATTTCACTATATGCGACCCTGCCGCCCGAACAGGTTATTCGCTCCTTTTGAATTCTGCTTTCCCGCCGCTTGCAAGCATTTCCTTTACCACTGCGTCCGCGGCTTTGCCGAGCGCTTTTTCCGCTCCCTTGAAATCAGGCGCTGTCGCCCGCACAACATACTTTCCGCTGCCGCTGTAGAAAATGTTCACTTTTCCGCCGCTTCCGTGCAAGCCCTGCAAAAGGGCTTTTTTTACCAGCTCGGCGCCCTCGGAGTCAAGCGAGTGCAGCGAGAGAACGCCCTCCACTGTTTTTTCGGGAACGCTGACGCTTTTGCGCACCAGTTCTATAAAAGAGTCAAGCCACTCGGGTTTAACGCCTTTCGCTGCGCTTTCGCCGTGCAGCACTATCTGCTGGAACGCCTCCTGCAGGTTGTCATACTCCTCCAGAAGAGGCTTTGCTGTGCCGTCCCAGGCGTCATCAAATTGCACGTGTTCTTTTTCCGCAAACAGCTCGATCAGCTTTTTGCCCCTTTTCAGCTGCTTCCACTGCTCAATCCTTGCCCTCTGCTCCTGCGGCGAAACCTTTGTTAGCGAAAGGTCTATCTGCTGCTTCTGCCTGTCGATGCTGAGCACTTTCGCGGCCCTTACCTCGCCTTCCCTCACGTGGTTCCTGATGTTCTTTATCCAGCTGCTCGCGACCTGGCTTATGTGGACGAAGCCCTTGGTGTTGTCGTACTCGACCAGCTCGACAAAGGCGCCGTAGTCGAGCACCCTTGCAACGCTGCAGATTACTATTTCCCCAATTTCCGGCAATTCATTCTCTTCTGTCATTCTAAACACCAAAAACAACAAACGCCTTTTTCACAAACACCAATCGACTGCCTTCGCCGCCAACTCCAAAAAAAACCAAATATTCCCACAAACGCCCCTTGATTGCCTTTGCCATCGGCTCCAAAAAAAAACTGCGCTTTTTTTCACAAATGCGCCTTAATTATTTTTGCAACAGCCCTTATTCTGCTTGAGCCGCTTTCCGCAAGAACCTGGTTGCACGCCAGGCAGTGCACTGTGCGAGAGGCAGCGCTGAAAATTATCTGCTCGTTGCCGCATCCGCTGCACTTGACCTTAATGAAAAAACTCCTGGGCTTTTTCACCAACTGCTCTTCGGGCATGAGAAAAATCAGCTCCCCGGGCTCTCGGCGAGCTTCCGCGCAACCAAAAGCGAGGCGATTTTTTCCGGCAGCTCGGCTTCCTGGCCTTTTGGGAAAGGACCGTACTCTTTCATGTCGGCGCCTATGAAAGCGGGAACGTCCTGCAGCAGTTTCACTGCAAACTTTTCCTTCGCCTTTTTGTCCTTTCCTTCCTCGGGCATGCTAAGTATTTCGTCAAGAATCCTTTGGTGCCTTCCGAGGACGCGCAGCAGCTCCTGCATTGTTTCCTTCTCGGGCCCAGACATTTTTTCCTCGGAAAAATCGCCCGTGCGCACGGCAATAAGCGCCTTGTTAAGCAGCTTTTTTTCCCTCAGGCTGAAAATCTCCCCAATTATTTTGCGCAGGTTCGTGAAGCTCTTCGCCTTGCTGCCGCTGATGTCCCTGAGGCTGCGCAGGTATTCTTCCCTCTGCCTCTCGAAAAACTCCGTGAGGCTATCGAAGAAATCGTCGTCGACCTCTACAAGCGCCGAGCTGTTCTTCTCAGCCCTGTAAATGCGGCGCAGCTCGTCGTAATCAATCCTCATCGCAAAGCACCTTCAGTTCCGCCCAAAAAAGCAAGCGCCTGCTTGCCGCAATCAACCCTCATGCCAAGACACCATTAATTCACCCGTCAAAAAAATAAGCCGCAGCCCGCACAAACCAATCCCCATTTCCGCACATACTTCACCAGCCTCAAGCCAAAAAAAACACTCCGCGCCTGCGGCAACCAGCCCTCATTTCAGCGCACCCTCCGCCAGGGTTGCCGCTCCCCTTCCCAGCAGGAAAACAGCCGCGTGCAGCGGCAGTTCGGCCCTCTCGCCGCTGAAGGGCCCAAACTTTGTCTCCCCGAGATAAAAAGAGGGTGCCTTATCAATTAAAACATTTACTGTTTCACCCGCCGGAAAAGCAACCGCGTCCCTTAGCGGGTCAAAGCCCTTCAACCCCTCAATTGGCACTTTTGCGGCAACCAGCCCTGTTTCCCCGTGCAGTGTTTCCGGAACCCTGACAATTTTGTTGATGTCAGTGCTTGTCTGCCTGTCAATGGGCGCAATGCGCTCTATAACGCTTTTGATGAAGCTTCCCCAGAAGCGGTCGCTCTGGCTTTCCTTGTGCGCGCTCGCCCTGCCGAGCACTGAAGGGAGCACTCCCTTTTCTTTTATCGCCTTCAGGATGATTTCTTTTTCCGCAAGCATTTTTTTCGCCTGCGAAGAAGTGATGTTGCCGAACACAGCAATTCGCTCGGCATCTCCGCCCTGCAGCAGCGCAGTCACCTCTGAAAGAATGCGCAGCTGCCAGCCGCGCGCCTGCGGAAGCGGAGTGCCCTGCAGCAATGAGCCCTCTTTTTTGAAGTGGCTGAAAATATTAAGGTTGTTTGCGGTAAGGTAATCGATGAGCTCTATGCGCGCGCCCGCGGGCAGCGCTCTGACATCCTTGCTTCTCACGTGCACGTGGTAGCCGGCCCTGCCGCTGAAATTGACCACAACCCCTTCTTCAAATCCGAAATCGCTGCGCAGGAAATCAAGCAGCACGGAAACCTTTTCTTTCGCAACGCCAAGGCACTTTTCGCAGAACCATTCCGAAACCTGCGTTGTGCTCCCGCACTTGTCGCATTTCAGCTGCCTGCCCTTTCCATCGGCATTGCACGCTGGGCAGCGCCAGCTGTCGTGCTGCTGCCTGCAGTCGCACGGAAGGTCGTCGGCGTCAAACTCGTAAACAAGGTCTGCGCAGACCATTTCCTTTGCATCCATGGGGCGCTTGTCGGGGTATTTGTAAAGAGCGCTGCTGTACGAAACAAAAAGCGGTGTTTCTTTGCGCAGGAAAGAATTGAAGTCAGCGCTTGAATTGAAGGAAAGGTGCCTTTTCACTATCTTCTGCCCGAAAGCGCCCACGCCGAATTCCCTCGCGGAAATGTCCGGAGGCTCGGAAACAGCGTGCTTTTCATAGTAGCGCCTGAACTGCGCAAGCAGAAACTCCTGCTCTCCAACCATCCAAAAAGAATTCCTGTGCCAAAAGCTTAAAAAAGAAGGCAAAGCGGGTTTCCGCTGACACGGCAACTAAACGGCTTTTATGCAAAAGCGTTACTCTTTTTTGCCGCTTTTTTCCTTTCAGCCTGCGTTTTCTTTTGCGGGGGCTTTCCGGCGAATTTTTTCCAACAGCAAAAACCTTATTTGGCGGCTGATTCCGGCTGCTTTTTCTTCTTCAGTTCGCGCCTGTAGAAGGAAAGCGGGTTGCGCACGTTGCAGTCCGCGTTCGGGCAATAGCCCTGTGCCCTCATCTTGTCGCAGGAAGCGGGAGTGTAATTCTGCGCGACAATCTTGTTTATCTGGTAGGAGGCAATGCGCTCCTTGAAATCAGGGCTTTTTTTGAACAATTCCAAAATCTGCTGCTTCGGCATTCCGATGCGGTTAAGGAAGTAAGTGAGGTATACCCGCGCCATGTGCGGCAGCTTCTGCCCGGCAATCAGCTGGCTGTACAGCGAAGCCATGCAGGGCGGGAAAGAGTTCGCATCTGCCTTTCCTTTGATCGCAAAATCGAAATATTTTTTCTCGCTCGCAATGAGCTCCTGCTGCAGCCGCTTCGCGGTCGCCTGCAAACCCGCGGGAAGGCCCGCGGTCGGCACCGGCAGGCTGCCCAAAACCACCTTGAATGATTTTTCCCTCAAAAACCTGCAGAAATTATTAAGGTCTAGGAAAACCCTGCCCCTGCTCACCCGCTGGTTCACGAGCTTCAGCAGCGGGTCGCCGAAGCGCACCTGCAGGAATTCCTGCAACGGAACTCTCACAAAAA
Organism: Candidatus Iainarchaeum sp.; assembly: GCA_026396975.1. Classification (GTDB taxonomy): domain Archaea; phylum Iainarchaeota; class Iainarchaeia; order Iainarchaeales; genus JAPLVT01. The sequence continues at coordinate 4,563 of JAPLVT010000063.1, read as the reverse complement.
AACCGTTTTCTTCCGCGAAATCAAATCCCACGCGCAGGTCTTTTGCGAGCGCGACAGTTGCTTCCTGCCTGCTCTTTTGCATGTTCAGGAAAGAAAAGGCGTTGTCGGCAGCCATCGCGGAAAACCGCTCAAACAGGCGCGCGTCCTTTGTAAAGGAGAGGATTATTTTTGCGACTGGAAAAGCGAGAATCTCCTGCAGCAGGAGATCGGTGTTCTGCAATCGCAGCGGCTCCGCTTTGCCGGAAACAGCCTGCCGAACCAGCTGCTCGGCCCTCTGGACAACCTCCTCGGGCAAACGCTCAAGCGAAAGGTTCTGCTCGGCAACAATTCGCCGCGCGGCATCAGTGAAAGGAAAGCGCTGCGCGAAAACCAATTGGTCCATCGTATGCATGAATACAACTTGGCTGCTAAAAGGTTTTAAAAGCAAGGACAAGCGGGTTTCCGCTGAACGCCGCTGATTTACAAGAGCATGTGCGCGAGGTGGAATTCGAGCAGCGCGGGCCCGATTTTGTAGCTGATTTTCATTGGAGCGTCGCTCCGCAATTGCATTGTGACCTGCTGTTCGGGGTCCGCGTTTTTAACTATTCCCTGCAGAAAGTTCAGACCGTACTTGCTGACAACCTCGCCGTTTCCTTTTATTGTGATGTTTTTCGCCTGCTTCGCCACTGTGTGCAGCGTGCCAGCGCTTCCCCTCGCCTCAATCAGCAGCTGGCTGCCCTTTACTCTCAGCACGACGCTGCTTCCGAAAAGCGCGGCATCGCGCAGCGCCTCCTTGAGTATGCGCGCATTTATGTCCACTTTTGCGTCAAAGCGCTGCTCGGGCAGCTTTATCTCCTCTTCGTTCACGTCAATGAGCGGAAGGCTGAAAGAGCGGCTTAACTCACCCTCAAGCTTGACGTTCAGCTCGCTCTCGCTCAAATCCATCAGCAGCCTGTCTTTTGGAAGCGCCCTCGCCAATATCTTGTTCAACTCCACGAGGTCGACGCCGACAAAGGCAGGCTCGATGCTGTATTTTTCAAAAGCATTCTTCTCGATGCTGAAATCAACCAGCACAATCTGGCTCGGGTCGACAGCCCTGAGGCTTAATCCCTTTTCGCTGAACCTGAAATTGCCCTCGCTGATGAAAGAAGCGATGCTGTCAATAGCCTTTTGCCAGACCCCAACGTCCTTAAGCTCTATCAAAAAAACGCCTTCAATAAACTAAACTGTGCAATCCTATTTAAAACTATTTTTGGAAAGCGCGGCACCCACCGCTGTCCCAAAGGCAAAATCCTTTGGAAAAACGAATTTTGCGCCGAACAATTTAGCGGCAAGCAAAAGCCTTTCGCGCACCAAAGGAAAGCAGGCCGCCCTGCCAACAAAAACTATTTCCCCGCACTTGCAGCCGCGGGAAGCCGAGATTGCAAGCACAGCAACTGCCTCGGCAACCATGTTCTGCACGCCCGCAGCGAGGTCTGCCTTGCCAAAATTTTTCATCTTCGCAAAATTGCTGCCTGTCGCCTTCGAATTCACAATGCCTATGCCGCCGCCAACGATGTCGCCAACGCTCAGGTCGACGTTGCGCAGGTTTCCGCGCCTCGCAAGCCCTATTAATTCGCTTATTCGGGTTTCCCTCACAAGCAATTTGCTCAGGCCGAGAATCGTGCCTCCGCCCAAGCCACTGCCAATAACGTGCTTCGATTTGCCTTTCTCAAACAAAACAACGCAAGTGCCTGTGCCCGTGCTGACAGCGAGGCAACGCTTAGCGCCAGCCAGAAAAGAAGCGCCCCTGCCAATTGCCTGGATTTCATCCACGTGCAGGGGCTTTATCCCAAAAATTTTCTGCTTGAAAAAAGCGCTCTTGCCGCCGGTAATCGCGATTCCGGAAATATTGAAAGAATTGAATTTGTTCTTTTTGAGAAAAAGCTCGATTTCCATTTTAGAGCGCATGGTTTTTGCGGTGCTGGCTTTTTTCACAAGTCGCTTGCCGTCGAGCAATACCGCGCCGGTATTGCTTGCGCCGAAATCAATGCCGAGAATCATGCTAATGTGTTGAACCGAAATTGTTTTTATTCATACGCAAACACAGCGGTTTTAAATAATTGAACAAGCAATATTTTGTTATGCGACCACCGATTAAAAAACCGGGGCGAATATTTACTGCTGCTGATGTGCGAAGGCTGACTGTTTCTAAAAGAGAAGTTGGCGATGGGGCTTTTGGCAAGGTTTACATGGGTAGAGTAAGGTTCGTTGACGGGTCAAGCAAACGCGTGGCAGTCAAAAGATTCCACGCCCACACCCCTTTGAGCGATGCTAACGCCGCTGAATACGGCAAGGCAATAAAAGACCTGCTTGCCGCAGGTGTTCCACTTCCAAAAATGGAAATTGTAAAGCACCATGGAGAATGGGTCCTTGTTTCACAGGCCTTCTTGAGAAAAGGAAAATCAAAAATGACTGGCGGCGGTCCAATGACCAAAAAAGGTTGCATACAGCTTGCAAGGGTTTGGGCAAGAGTGATTAACGCTGGATATCATCCCACAGGGGACTTTATAGGGGTAATCAAACACGGCATTTTGAGACGCGAAGAAATAATTCCTATTGATTTGGATGTAGTTGTAGGGTGGCGGAACAGACCAATTAGCGAAAAGATCGCAACAGTAGTCTACGGAGTTTACAGCACTCGCAGGGTCTACAAAAAAGTATTCCAGGCATTTGTTGAAGAATTAAAGCCAGAATACAGGCAAATGGCAAGGGAGATAATCGCAAAAGAAGCCAGAATCAAACTCTGATTACAAAAAAGTTGCAGCGAAACCGATTAAAGCCAATGCCACGCCGACAAAGCCCTCGCCGGCAATTGCGCCCGCGGCGAGCAGCCTGCCCTTTTCAGTAAAACCTTTCTTGTCAGCGGCAAAGCGCAGCAGGCCGCCTATGAAAAGCGGGAACGAAAGGAAAATTGGCACATACACGCCTATTCCGAAGGCGACAACCGCAATCGGGGAAATGTTTGCGGAAGGCAAAATTTTTGGCAAAAAACTCAATGCCGCAACGCCGATAATTCCAATTACGATTCCGAGCGCCAGCATGTCTGAAAGCGTTTTTGCGCCGACAATCGCGCTAAGCGCCACTGCCTGCGGAGCCGGCAGGTCCGGGCCGCCGATAGTGTAGGAGCTGTTCAGTGCGAACAAAACAAATCCGAGAACTGCAGCCGCGGCGAGAACGCCGACAATCTGCGCGACCATCTGGTCACGCGGATTTGTTTTCAGCAGATAGCCTGCTTTCAAGTCCTGCAAAAAATCCCCGGCAATGCCGGCGCTGATGCAAACAACAGCTGCAAGCAGCACCAACTGCACCGCGCCAAAGCCAAACAAGAGTTTTGCGATAATCAGCACTATCATCGCGAACAATTCCATTGGGTCAACGTTCATCTCGCCGGTGACACGCGCGCCGACATAAGCCATCGCGAAAGCGCCCGCGATTGCGATAACGCTGATAACAACGTTCAGCTGCATTACTGCCGTGAGCAATGCAACGAGGAAAATAAGCGAAAGCCCGTACAGGCGCGCCCCCTTCTTTCCTGCTTCGCTGTAAGCGGAAGCAATCGTTTTCATCTTTGGGAGCGCTTTGATTGCAAAGTACGCTACCGCTGCGCCGATTACAATGCCTATTCCGAGCGGCGCTGCGATTCCCCCTGCGGCTTCGCCCTTGGAAGCAAAGAGGTTGTTTGAAACAAGGTATGGAATGAGAATGAAGTTGCTGAGCACTGCGCCCGCGAACCATATTGCAGTGAAGCGCAGCCCGATGAGATATCCGCCCGCGAAGGGAATGAGCGAAACGCTGGTGCCGAGGGAAAATAAGCGCGAAATTCCGTTTTTCAGCGCGTCAATGCTCAGCAGGCCCGGCAAGACCGCGAAGTAATCGCGGAGCAGGGAAAACACTGCTCCAACCCCGAACAGTCCGAAAACCAGTTTCGCTTTCTCGCCTTTCTCGTCGCCCGCTTCGATTATTGCCGCGACAGCGGTTCCATCTGGGTAAGGGAGCTTTTCCCTTTCAACCATCTCTTTGCGCAGCGGCACGCTGAAAATAACTCCCGCGAGCCCGCCGACAATTGAGATAAAGAAAATTTCCCACAACCCGACCTGCAGACCCAAAAGCCATATTGCGGGAATCGTGAAAATAAGCCCTGCGGCAAGAAGGCCGCCGGCGCTCGCTGCGGTTTGCGCGATGTTGATTTCACTCTTGCTTGTGCCGCCAAGCGCCTTGAGGATTGCCATCGCAAAGATAGTGCCTGTAACGCACGGCCAGTAAACCCCGCCGATCTTCAGGCCCGCGAAGGCGCTGTACATCGAGACAACGATGCTCAGCAGAGCGCCTACAGCCAATGCCCGCAATATCTTCATGCTTATCCTTGTTAAAAACCACCGACTGAAGTCGGTCTTGGAAACCAATGGTTTCCGAGACCTCGCAAAAGCACTGCTTTTGCAAGGTGGCATATTCGGTGGTTTTTGACACACGTATTCCACCTCAAACCACCATTTAAAAATGGTGGAATACGTTGTTTCAAAATTTCAAAAGCAGAAATGGTTA
>JAPLVT010000050.1 GCA_026396975.1 Candidatus Iainarchaeum sp. | reverse complement strand
CTTACTTGCCAGGCCCGCGCGGCACGGTTATTCCGGTCACTACTCCAGATGTAACCCGATATAGCGGGGTTGCTCTCATGGATAACTTGGACTCTACAATGCAAACGGTATCAAGAGAGGTCCAACAAGAGGCTAGAAAAGCAATTGTCAAGGGTGCAATTGGTACTGAAGTAGCTGATGATGTAACCAGGGTATTATCTTCCGGCACCGACGAATTAGCAGATTTGAGCAAGATTAAGAGCACGCAAACCCGCCTGGTCAGGACAAAGGAAGCGGTAAAGAAGTTCTGGGCGAACGCTAAAACAGGCGAGTTCTGGAAGAACATGGGAGTTAACCTGCTGAAAGGGGCTGCAATCGGCGCTGCAGAAATCTGGGCCGGTTATATTGGATTCAGCACTGTCTGGGGAGTAAACGACCCGCTCAAGACCCCGCCCGCCGGCGCAGCGACTTTGGAGATGTCCAACGCGGCTTGCCTGGAGAGGACTGCGGATGGAAAGTGCGTTTGGTTCTCTGCAGAGAAGATTACGAAGAGCCACACTTACAAGGTTACAATCTCGAAGGACAGCTTTAACCAGAGGCATTATAGCATTGCCGAGATTCAGACAGACGCGCAGTTCAAGGAGATGAGGGATGACATTGCTGCGAAAAAAGCAACCTTGTGGGAAAGCGAGAACTGCAAGGATGTAGTGGAAAAGGGCATTGCAGAGTACATGGGCAGCCTCGCGCCGAGTGCGACAAAAGCCGTGCCCGGAGAATATGTGATTGCTTATTACGTGCATAACGCCGCGATCGCCAACTCTGTGAGGGCAAGGGGCGTGCCGGAAGAGGACCTCATGGCATTGCTGACAACAGTATCAGACACCAAAGAGTCGAACCTGCCAATAAGCGGGCTTAATATCGCAAAAGACTGGTACAAGCCGATTGGAAGCGAAACAGAGGAACAGCTGCAGCAGCGCGCGGTATCCTACATCGACAATGCGGCTTCCAAGCTGGCTTCCGCGGAGGCAAGCAGCGGCAGCCTTGGCAATGCGGTTATTGCCATTAGCAGCGCGAAGGACAAGCAGAAGCACAGCGCGCTTGTCGTGCAGGCGAGGAACAACTGGGCGACATTCAAAATAACAGCGCCGGCAACATAAAACCGCAACAGCGCAAAATCACGTTTAGGCAAGATTGAAATTACGCCGCCTTGCAAACTGCAGTTTGCGAGGCCTCGTGAACCAATCGGTTCACAAGGTCGCAATTGACTGACAAAAGCGTTCAGGAAAGAGCCAGATACAAGCGCCTGCGGCGGCGTAAAAGTTAAATTCCAGTTAGCACTTCTTTTATTCGGATTTTAGATGCTCAGGCCTATTATTAGCGTGCGGATGAACAGCAGGGCTTTCAATCTTTTCACGGCGCTGGTTTCTTTTCTGCTGATAATGCTGGCGGTGCAGCTGGTCAGCACAATGATACAGACCGAAAGGAAAGCGAGTGACACCATCGCGGGAATTGAGAGCAGGAGCAATCTCGCGGCAGTAACCGAAATGGCTAGGGCGGACGCGATGCAGGTTTTCAATTACAGCCTGAGGAAAAAAATAGAGGACTGGCTGACTGACCCCGCAAGGGGAGAGCTTACCCTTAAGCTGGAGAACGCCAGCTGGAATGATATCAAAAACGATTTTGCGAGAACAAAGTTCGGCGGAACCGAAAGCGAGGCTTTCGCGAACTTTACAGCCAACGCGCTCGTGGGAATATTTTACAACGACACGCCTTTCGGCAACTATGTAATAAGCCTTGAGGGAAGGGAAACACTTAAGCCCAGCCTGCAGAGTGCTGTGCAAAAAAGCATGGACGATTTTTTCACTGTGATAGGCTGCGACAACGGCGATCCCAAAAACTGCCCGAAAGGAACATTCTATGTCAACCTCCACCTTGAGCGCCTTAGCCAGGAAGAGTACGAGAACCTGCCGCGGCTGCATGTGATAGACAAGGCAACTGGAGAAGAATTGAAGCAGGGTATTTTGCCGCGCACAACATTCAGGATTTACGTTCCGCTCCGCTTCTTCAAGGCAATAGCGGAAACACGGGCGATAGCGCATTATCCCGTGGACGACAGCAAAACAAACACCGCCGAGGATTACGGCTTGTTCTCGCCGCGCATCCACAACATGATTGAGGAAATAGGGCTGGGCATATGCGATTACGGCTACTGCGAGCCGCGCACAAACCCCTTCACGCCGCCGAAGAACAGGTCAAAAAGCGACAAGTTTTGCCCCGGAAACAACAAGGCACAGGGCTACGAGCAGGGGATTCAAACGCAAATAGAGTGCCCAAGCGACTGGGCCGGCTGCCCTGCGGGGTACAACGCAAACAACAACGACGGCAGCGCTGACATGGAGGCAAAAACAGCGCTGGTTGCGAAAGCAGCCGTATGCAAGACAATCGGCGACGCGAGGGCAGCGGGATATATCGATGCGCATGCCGACGACGATTTTGCGCTTGTCGGCAACACAACAGCCTGCGCGAACGGCCTGGCTTACGATGTGGAGATTGGCGCGAACACGAATGATTCTGCTACCGTTGTAATCGACAAGGGTGACGGCGAGCAAATCTCGGGATATACCGGAGGCCTGTCGGGCTATCCTTTCAGCCAGTGCCCGCGCGACAACGGCTTTGGTTTGCCGCAGCCCCTGCGGCTTGGATTTTACAGGGAAGGCGGGGAAATAAAATCGCCGAGCATCAGCGTTGTCAGCCTTGGCTGCAGCGGGGCATACGGCGATGCGGTCTGCGTGGGCTGCAGTGCACAGTGCTCGCAGGTGAAAAGCGTTAAGGTGACTCTGGCTTTCAAGGAGGAAAACCCGCTCTACATGGTGACAAAGCCGACTGCGCCCGGAAGCCACGACAAGGTTTTCAAGATTTCTATTTACGACAACTATTACACCCCGTTCACCGGCGCTTACTCCCAGGGGCAGATGCAAAGCGATTGCACTTACGGCGGGCCGCAGTCGCCAACCAACTGCTCGCTTTCCAAGGGCGCCGGGTGGTACTGCGCTTCAATGTACCAGGGCGAATCCTTCGGCAGCAATGCCACAACTCTTACAGGCTGCAAGCCGGAATGAAGCGCGACAGCAGAAAAAACATGTTTAGGCAGGAGGGCTAAACCATGCCGGTGCTACCGCTGAAGGATAATGCCCGGGAAAACGCTTTGCGCAGCACGCTGCGTCGGCGTCAGAATTTGTAGGTGCTTTCTTTTCTTTTTTCGGCTTTCAGTATTCTGATTGTTTTTTGTTCCCAGTACACGCAGTAGGTTACCCGGTAGCGTGACAGCCTTATCCTGTAGGTGTCTTCTTCGCCTGAGATTTTGCGCAGGTCGAATTCTTTGGCTGGCACCGGGTTTTGCTGCAATTTTTCAAACAGTTCTTTTAAACGCCCTTTCAGTTTGCCGTCGCATTTGCGTATAAATCGCGAGGCCCTGTTGCTGAAACGGATATCAAACAAAAGAAATCGCCTTATTCCGCGAAAACTTCTTTGAACAGGCTCTCGTTGCCGGCTTCCATCGCCCTCTTGGTTTTTCTCAGTTCGCCAAGCTCTTTTGCGGAAATTTTCTCTTCGGGAATAACGGCATACCTTACTGCTTCTATTTCCCGCTTAAGGCTCTTCAGTTCCTTGTAAAGCAGCTCCATTGTGACCGTCACCGGCATTAAAACACACCGAAATAATATTTGTAAAGAGAAGTATAAAAGCATATTGGGCTCGCGCGATCGCACAAAAAAGCCGAAGAAAAATTGAAAACACGCCGCCTTGCAACGTTAGAAATCCATTGGATTTCTGACGCGTCAAAAAACCAAAGTTTTTTGACGAAAACCTAATGGTTTTTTAACGACCCGCTGGTTCACAAGGTTGCCGAGCGCAAACGTTCAGGAAAAAGCCGAATGAAAAAGCCTGCGCCGGCGTACAGCAAGTAATTTAAATAACAAAAAAGTTAATAGTTGAGTAATTAATAGTATTTTATATGATCAGAAGAAACAGGTGCCTGGGGGCTGCAGTTAAGTTAATAAACAAAAAGAGAAGGTAATATTATATAGTGAGCGAGTGAATAAAACATGGCTCTGAGGGATGCTTACTACAGTCTTGAGGACAAGTACTACGGCGCCATAGAGTGGCTTGACAAGAAGGGGGTTTCCCTTTACCCGCTTGTTGACGCGCTTGAGAAGAAAAACATCCCTTCTTTTCCAGTAATGCTGCTTGTACTTGCCCTGATTCTTGTCGGGCTGTTTATCGCTTTTTCCGGATTTTTGACGCCACAGGTTGCGATAACATTTGCGGTAAGCGATGGCGAAACAGGAGTGCCTGTGCAGGGGGCAGCCGTAAGCGCCACTGTGAACGGCGTTGAGTTCAAGGGCAACACTGACAGCAACGGAAAGGCGTTGATGAACCTTCCGCTTGGAGAGGCAAGCGTTGCTGTCAAGAAGGCGGGCTATGAAGATTTCGGAAAGAGCATAATTGTTGAAGCTGCGAAGGAGGAGGCTGTTGAGCTTTCAAAGGGCGTGCAGATGCTGAGCAGGACAGTGCAGTTGCTCAAAGCAGGCACATCTGAACTGGTTGACGACGAGGTAACAATAAGGTTCAGCTGCAGCAGCACTGAAGCCGCGGATTACAGCGAAACAGAAACCACAAGCAATGGCAGTATTGACCTGCAGGTGCCGAGCAACTGCGGTTCCCTTATCGCGCAGCCGGTCAGCGGGCAGACAATCGTGCAGGGCGTTATATCAGACATTGCGACAAACAGCTCGCCGCAATTGTTCCTCTCGTCCGCACTGGAAAATAGCGGCAGCGTCAACGTGAACGTGGAGGACGCGCAGGGAAATGCGCTTGGCGGAATAACAGTGCAATTGTACAAGAGCGACGGCACAATCGGCAGCAGCGCTCCGACGGCTTCTTCTGGAACAGCGGCTCTGGCGAATGTTCCTACAGGAACATACTATGTTGTGGCATCGGACCCGCAGGGCAGGTTCGCGCTCTATGACGGGAGCGGCGTTAGCCCGCCTGTGCTCAAGCAACTTCAGAAGGACGCCACAATTACTTTTGACGTCGTGATGCAGGCGGCATCGGCAGGCAAAATAAAGGTCACTGTGAAAGACAGCACAAGCCAACAGGGGGTAAACAACGCCACTGTTTATTTGAAGAAGAACAATGCAACGCTTGACAACGAGACAACCAATGCAAGCGGCTACGCGGAGTTTAATGTCCCGGACAGCACAGCCTACAGCCTTGAGGTTGACGCGGACGGATACCTTATTGCTACTGTAACCGGGGTAACCGCAAGCGCAACATCCAACACGATTTACTTGGAGAGAGCAAGCGCCGACAACACGCAGACTCTCGAGGTTAATGTGCTTGACAGCAGGCAGCGCCCTATAGACGGAGTGCGCGTGGTGCTGAAGAAAGCGGACGGCACTATTTATGCTAATGACAAGGTAACTGGTGTTGATGGGAAAGCCCTGTTCACTGCGTTGCCGCTGGACACTTACTTTGTTTACGCGGTAAAGAAGGGCTTTGAGGGGCAGAACAGCGACCCTATCACAATCGTGGCGAGGCAGCAGAACAAGCTTACAATCACCCTGCCCATCGGGTTCGGCAACATCGAGGCAGTGGTGCTGAACGACGAGATGCAGCCCGTGCAGGGCGCAATAGTGGAAGTGATTAACATTGTCACCGGCGAGAAAGAGGTTGAGGGGCTCACTAGTCTGGACGGGAAGTATCCTTTCAATCTGCGCGCGGACAAGAGGGTTTACCTGAAGATTGACGCCGAGGGCTTTTTGCCGTATTACAGCGTTGCAATGACGCCAGACCCCGGAAGCACTGTCACAAAGACGATTACGCTTGAAAAGGACCCCGGGCAGCTTGATGTGAAGCTGTTGGGTTTCTACAACGGCGATGAAAAGGTTCCAGACACTATGGAACTCGGGCCAGGGGAAAAATACACTGCAAGGATTGTGCTGTTGGTTGGAAAGAGAAGCACCTTTGACGAGGTCGGCCTGCATTTCAGGACCGGCGAGGCGATAGAGGGAAAAACCAACATAATGGAAGAGGACCCGCTCTACATAAAAGAGGTTATTGCTTCAACGCCGAATATCCTGAAGGGGACCTCCTTCACGCCGCAGAAGGGCTATGCGATTGACAGCACGCACCTTACAACAGGAGACGCAAAATGGGCTAACGTGGTATGGAAGAACAAGCAGCCCGGAGCATATGCAGTTGAAGCGGAAGTTGTGGTAAAAGAAAGCGTGGTGGTAGGGCAGATTCTTGATGTTTGGTACAGGGGCTGGGGAAAAGCAGGCAGTTATATCAGAACACCGACGGACGCTACGCTAAGCAGCGCGGAGAATGTTGCTGACAAGCAGGCGCTTTACGCCAACGCAAAGCACGCGAAAGCATCCGCAGGCCCAACCAACCTGTGCGACTCTTCTTTCTGCAAGAGCTTCAGCATCGAGGACACTGCAAAGAACCTGAGGGTAAGCGTTGTGGGGCAGTATCCCGCAACAATAGGCGGAAACTACAAATTGTTCTTCACAATAAGCAGCACCGCGGAGCAGGCTTTCACCAACAGCGTGATAGAGTTCGGCAGCAAGAGCGACGGCCTGCGGTTCAGAAACTACAGTGTTACCGATGCAGTGGGGGTCAAAAGGGAGGGTGTTGCGGACAAATACAGCTTCAGCGCGCCGATTGGGGACCTTAAGAGGGAAAGCTATGTTTTCGGCAGCGTCGAATTCAAGGCTGAGAAAGAAGGAAACAACATTCTTACAATCGTAATAAAGAGCAATAACACGGCAGTGCTGACCGAAACGATTAACGTAAAGGTCGCGGCTGCAATGCAGCTGCAGCTGGACGTGATTCCAAAAGAGATAATCCCCTTCATCGACAACCAGTTGCTGGTGAAAGTGAGCGACGAGAACAGCCAGCCTGTGAGCAACGCGATAGTGCGCATTCTGCTCAACGGCACGCTTTTGAACAGCACAGAAAGCAACGCCGACGGCATAGTGGAATACAGGCTGCTTGCGCCTGCGGCTGGCAGCAAGCTTGTTATAGAAGCCGAAAAAACAGGCTTCAAGCCGGCGAAAATGGAAACAACAATCGACTCGAGCATTCTTACGGTAACGCCGCCCAGCATCAGCGAGAAGCTTGATGCCTCGCTCAACGAGATTGAAAAGCAGGTTTGGCTGAACAACCAGACCGTTGCGGAGCTCACGATAACAAAGTTGCGCTTCAGCGACTTCCAGGACTTGGTGGATTTCAGCTGGGACGACGATTACACGAACTACAAGATTGCAAGCAACGCGGACCTGAACGTTTTCCTGACGATAAAGCTGAGCGAAAAAGGAATGCTGGTAAAGAAGCCTGTGAAACTGCAGGGCACGCTGACCATCACCACCCAGGCAGCCGGCACGCAGAACAGCTTCATGCAGAATATTCCAGTCGAAATAAGGATTGGGCTGGGCGGAGAGGTTGACGACAGCAAGTGCCTTGAAATAGACCCGACAAGCTGGGACCTTGTGACGGACAGCAGCGGGAACAAGAGCGCGGAATTCACGCTGACCAACAAGTGCACCGCAAGCAATAACTCGATAGCGCTGCGCAATCTGCAGGCGAAAGTAATATTGAAAAACGAGGACGAAAAAGGCAAATTCTCGCTGAGCAGCGAGGACCTTGAGGGGGCAAAAGCAATAACGCTTGACCAGAACTACAAAACACTTGCAGAAGTGCTGCCCGCAGATTTCGCGGGAGCAATAAGAATAGAGTTCGCGCCGGACAGCAACATAGAGAGCGCGGAAGGAACGCCCACAATCGAATTCAAGGCAACAAACGTCAC
>JAPLVT010000015.1 GCA_026396975.1 Candidatus Iainarchaeum sp. | reverse complement strand
TATCGCGCGGTTACGCCACCGTGCTCCAAAAATCCGCGCGTACAACCACCAACGCAGCCCAACAATTGCATCAACGGCAGAATAAAAATAGATTAGAATGAGGCCGCCCTTTTTCGGGCGGGCCAAAAAATTTTTCACTTTGCTTTCTTAACCCTGTTTGCCCCGAAATTAGCGTACTTCCTGTATTTCTGCATTGTCCACGCCGGCGGTTGTTTGCGCCTAAGCCTGAACTCTTCCTCCAAGAGACGCGCCCTCAGAGAATCATCAATATTGCCGAAAACCATTTGCCCACCTTTTTTTGTGTTCTAGAAAAATCGCTAAAAAGCAGTTGATTGCATCTAGCTGGTTATACCTAATACTACAGTTAAACTCTTTAAAAACATATTGCCTTCACCTATTACCGGCCATGAAACGCGTAAGCGAGATGTTTGTCAAAGGGGCTTTCTTCTTTATAGTTGGGGTCGCTCTTGCGACATTGTTCTTATGGAGCCTGGTCCAAGGGGTCCTAAGCCACGTGAGCGGCGGCCAATTTACTCTTTACTATTACTTCGCCGCTTGGCTTGCGGGCATTGGCGGCTTCACGCTCTACCACCAGGCAAAAGAAATACTGCACTATGCCTCGATTTCGGAATAAAAGTTGGTTGATCGCTTTTTAAACAGCCGGCAGCCGGGCTATTCTTTCTTTTTAGCGGGCTTTTTGAACCTCTCAGCTTCTTCCCACTCGCCGATCTCTTCCTTGTCAAGGCCGAGCTTTGAAAGATATTCCTCGTGCCCCTTTGCGTCAAGCTTCTTGAACCATTCCTGCCAGGCCTTGTCCTCGGCTTTTTCAATCTTGCCGTCCGGCGTTGGCCTTGCCCTCCGCACCATACGGAAAAATTAAAACTGAAGTTTTTTAAAGCAAACTGCACAAACGCACGGTTGCCACCGCAAAACGCGCTATGGGAAAAAATAATAATGCAAAAAACAAGATAACATAGGCATGCCAGAAAAAGAAAACGCCGAAGAAGCCGCTGCAACACGCGGCGGCGCATCCACGCAAAAAAAAGCGGAAACCGCAGCCGCGGCAGTGGCAGCGAAAAAAGCAGCGGCGGGAACAGGGGCGGTTGCTGGCACAGCCGGCGGCGAGATTGCGCGCTGGAGGCAGCGCTTCAGGCAGGAGCTCGTGGTCGCGGGCTATAGCCCGCGGACGCTGCAGATGTACACTTGCTATGTTGACGAGTTCCTGGGTTTTTTCAAAAAGAACCCGGAAAACGCGTTGCGCGAGGACGTAATCGCTTTCCTGGCGGAGAAAAAGGAAAAAAGCAATGCGGGCAACGCGACACTCGCGCTGGCGCACGCTGCGCTGCATTTCTTTTTCCACAATGTTGTGAACAGGAAGATTGTCGATGAAATAAAAACCCCGAAGAAAGCGAAAAAGCTGCCGATAGTGCTTGCGCGCGACGAGGTCAGGGCGCTCATTGCCGCGGCAAAATCAAAGAGGAACCGGCTGGTGGTGCAGTTCCTTTACAGCAGCGGCTGCAGGGTAAGCGAATGCGTGAGGCTGCAGGTTGAGAACATTAACTTCAAGGAGCGCATAGCAGATATCAGGGGGGGCAAGGGAAACAAGGACCGGGTTGTTGTCCTTTCCAAAGAATGGCTACGCGGCATTAAAAGATACCTTGCCCGCAAAAAGGTGAAAACGCCTTTTGTTTTCAGCAAGAAAAACGGCAAGCCGCTGAGCGCGGACACCGTGCAGCGCATAGTGCAGTCAGCCGCGAAAAAAGCCGGCATCCAAAAACATGTTACGCCACACACTCTGCGGCACAGCTATGCAACGCACCTTTTGGAAGCCGGCGAAAACATCAGGAAAATCCAGGAGCTGCTCGGCCACAACAGCCTTAACACAACGCAAATATACACTCAGGTCAGCCTTGGCGAGCTGAAAAAAGTCCGGAACCCGCTGGACACGCTTTAGCCTAGGGTCGGCGCGGGAAGAGCCCCCGTTCTTCCGGTATTGCCGCTCTTTTTTGCAAAAACCGGTTTTGCATTGAAAAAAGCAGCAAAAATGGGTTATGTATACTTAATGCCGGGCGCGCGAATTCCAGCCTTGTACACGCGTTTGGATTGTAAATTTTAAAAACAAATGTTTATATATCCTAATGAAATATTATATACAAAAATTATATTCAAAAAAATCTCGAAGGAGAGGGACAACAATGACAACGCGATTGAGTAAGTTGTTCGGCAGGGACATCTACACTGCGGACGGTTCTTACAAAGGCAAGGTTTTTGACATAGTCATCAACCTTGAGAAAGGCAGGTTGGAAACAATAACAACCGAGCCTCTTAAAGCCAACTCGAAACAGGAAGCCAAAAAGATAATCAGCGAAAAAAGCATTCCTTACAGGAATGTCAGGGCTGTAAAAGACATCATTGTCGTGGCTGGAAAAGGCTCGCCGGTTGAAGAACCCGAAGGAAAATCCAAGCCGGAACCAATGCACTACAGATACAGGCGGCACTAAAATAAAAATTTCTTTTTAAGCCGGGAAATCGCGGCGCGCGCCGCAAATTTCCCGGTTTAACCGCTTTTTTGCTTTGCTGCAGCGCAAGCCGGGTTGTTTTGCGGCTTTTTGCTTGAACAAAGCTTTTTATTTTTTTATGTATTAATATTCTACATAAGCCACGCTTAAGACAACAACTCTTAATTGTGGAAGTGCGGGGGGCGTGTTTCGGCGCGCGACCCGCGGGTGAAAGTTAGGGTGTGATTTTTGTGGGAGTTAAAGGCTACTTTATCCAATATAAATTTATTACCCCCGAAAACATAAAGCACAGCAGCTATACCTACCAAAAATTATTCCGCGCGCTGTACGGCTACACCCAAGCGGTCTTCAAATCAAGCGGCAAAATATACCACTACCACCGGGAAGGCGTGCTGTCTTCTGTTCCTTACACTCGGCCAGGCAAGAACTGCGTAATAATCCCCCCGGGCGGGTTCCAGCAGCTTATTGAATTTTTTAAGACCGGAAAAAATCCGGCGCACGTCTGGAAAGGCAAAGGAGACTGGAAAGCGGTTTATTACATGAACGAGAAAGATGTTGACGAAACGGCAGTTGTGGCTGCGCTCGAGGAGTTGCTTGGCAGGAAGTTTGTCCTCACCAACGCAAAAGAGCATGAAACGCTCGCGAGCGAGCTTGCGCTCGCTGCAGGGGGCGCGAAATCGCGCGTCGCTGAAGCAGGGTACCCCAACCTGCTTCTGAACCAGGCCCAAACAATTGTAAACTTGGATTGGTTCAAGGCGGTTTACTCTCAATCAGATGTGCTGAAAAAATTGTACTCCAACTACAAACAACTAAAAGGGGCGCAAAAATAGCTTCATCCTGCGCGCTGCTTCTTTTGCTCCCGTACTTTAGCTGCTTCTTCCGCGACTGCCTCTTTTTCGCCTGATTTCAGGACAATTTTGATCAAAACATCCTTTTTTCTCCACTGCCGCCTGCCGCCGGCATCGCTGTTTTCAACAAGCCCCATATCCCCCAATGTTTTTAGGTAGGGATATAAGCTTCTTTCGTTCTTGTATTCCACCCCGAAAATCTCCCTGACCCTGCGCCTTATCTCGTCCATGCCTACCCATTCCTCAAACCCCAATACCCCGCTAATGTGGAATGCCTGCGTGTTCTCCCTGAACCGAAGGTAATCCCAAACCGAGTGCAACCCCCCAGAGGGCTCTTCCCCCGAGGGGGGCGCCTCCTGTCCGTAAACCCCTTTTTGGGCGCCGCTCCAGGCCTCTAACCTGTGGAACACTTTAAATAACCCTGAAACGATTTTTTTCAGAACCATCATTACAATAATGACCATACTTACTTAAAATTATTACTGTAATGACAAATAATGATGGTAATTACTAATAATTACTGCCTTTGCCATCTTTTTGGTTAACGCGCCTACTGGTGAGTAGCTTTTTTCCAAACTGCCGCGGGTGCCTCTTGGCAGGCAGCCTAGTTTTTAAGGTAATACTGGAAGTGAGGGGGTGTTTTGCGGGCATGCGCGTGTCTGCCCGCGGCATACCCCTCTGTGGGGGCCTTTTTTAGGCCCGGCTTCCCCAGGCTGCCCATTTTTGCCCGGTAAACTGTGCTGTGCGTTGGGTCTTGAGAGCTGGTTTTTAGTGCTTCAGCCGGCGGCGGTTGTTTTGGCATTTCTGGGGGGGGTGTGAGAAGCAGTTTTTACCTGAAGCGGCCCGCATAACCCGGTTTTATGCGGTTGGCTGGGGCGTGAGTTTTTAGCGAGGGAAGGATTTGAACCTTCGACCTCCGGGTTATGAGCCCGGCGGGCACTCCTGGCTGCCCTACCTCGCTTTGCAATAATACTATCCTATGCACCAATTTAAAAAGGTTTTTAAAACCATTTTTAACGATTATAGGTATTTTTTAGCATTATTATTTAATTTAAAGTAATAATTTTACTTATTATTGCTTTTTTTATTTTAAAACGCTTTTTTTAACTCTTTTTGGCGTTTTTCGCCCTTTAAGGTGCAGCAGTGCTATTTGTCCAATATTTTGTGTTTTTTAGCTTATTTTCCGCAGTTCTTCTACCTCTTTTTTCAGGTCGCTTATCTGCTTGTTCCTTCCTTTCGCCATTTTTTCGTTGTCCGCCAAGTCCATTGTTTTGCCGCAAGCCGGGCATTTGAACTGGTATTCCGCGGCTATTTCAAACGGGAATGTGCTGCAGCGGTCCTTGCATATGAAAAAAGTGTAGTCTTTCTCAAAGCGTTGTTTGCTTTCCAGCTTTTCAATCTCTTTCGCCTGCTCTTCAAGCAGCAGTTCAATGACCCGCCGCGGTTTTATGGCCCAGGTGTAGCTGTACCAGCCTGTTTTCCGGTTTTTTGTCTTTTTGTAGCAGGCTATCCCAGCATAGTGCAGCCTGTTCAGTATTGTCCGGACTTCAGTTACCTTTACCTTGAGTTTTTTTGCAAGCTCCTCGTCTGTTACGCTCCCTGTTTTTCTCTCGCAAATCTTCACTACCCCCACAGCGAGCCCGCCGCTTAGCCTGGTCAGGTAACCCTGCACTAAAGAAAACTCGCTTATCTTCTTGCTTGCCTTTGCCAATCTGCTCCCCAGTAAAATATTTCCCCGTCAATAAAAATAAAAAGCGCTTCCATTGCTTTTCTCAGCGCGCGTTCAGCACTTTTTTGCCGTGCGGCTGCGGGGTTATTCTTATTTTTGCCCCCTTAAAGCGCTTCGCAAGCTCTTTGCCGCCCTGCAGCCCGTCCAATGCGACAGCCAGTGCGCCTATTTCACTATGCGGCTGCTGCGTGACGCTGATGTTCGCGTCGCTAAGCCTGTAGACATCGCACTCGACCTTCTGGCTGCCTATTATGAGAAGAATTTTTCCTTTCTTCCGCAATTTTTTTGTCTCTTTTTCAATCGGCAGCCCGTACATTGTCAGGTGCACTATAAAAAAACCCGCTTTTTTGTATTTCCGAACCGCGCTGCGCCAGCTTTCCATGAACTCTACTTTGAATCCGCCGCCCCAGCGTTTCGTGACACCGTCGACACTTTCCTTTATCCCCCTGTCCGGCGTGCCCTCTATGATTATTTTTCTTGCGCCAAGCGCTCGTGCCACAAGGCAACAGTGCGTTGTCACCCGATAATCGCGCACATCCCTGTGCCCATATCGCAGCACGTCAATTGTCAGGGCAGCCATATTCTTTTATATTTTCTACAATGCCTTTTTATTACAAAAGGACGATTGGGAGCAAAGCAATGCTTGAAATTGGTTTGATAAGAAGCAACCCCGACCTGGTCAGGTGCGATTTGCAGAAAAGGAACGACAGCGAAAAGCTTGAATGGCTTGAAGACCTGCTACAGAAAGACAAGGAATGGCGTTCGCTGAAGCAGGAGGTTGACGCGCTGCGCGCGTCGCGCAACACGCTTAGCCGGCGGGTAAACGAGGCAAAGCGCGGCGGCAAGGACGCAGGCGCCCTGATTGAGGAAGCAAAAAAGATTCCACAGCAAATTGCCGGGAAAGAGGCAGCAATGGTTGGTTTCAGGGAAAAAATAGATTACTATTTGATGCGCATGCCAAACATCCTGCACGACAGCGTGCCGCTTGGCAAGGATGAAAGTGAAAATGTTGTTGTGCGCACCTGGGGCAAGCCGAAAAAGCCTTCTTTCGAGGTTAAGCACCACGGCCAGCTTGCAGCAGAGCTCGGCGTCGCTGATTTCGAGCGCGCGGTGAAAATAAGCGGCGCGGGATTTTTTTTCCTTAAAGGCGACCTTGCGCTGCTTGATCTCGCGGCCCAGCGCTTCGCAATCGACTTGCTGATAAAAAAAGGCTTCACGCTTATTCAGCCGCCTTTCATGATAAAACGCAAGCCGTACGAGGGCGTAACAGACCTCGCGGACTTCGAGAACGTGATGTACAAAACAGAGGGCGAAGACGCCTATCTCATTGCCACAAGCGAGCACCCGTTGACAGCGATGTACATGGATGAAATATTGGATGAAGGGCAGCTGCCAATCGTGCTTGCCGGCGTCAGCGCCTGTTTTAGGAGGGAAATCGGCAAGCACGGCTTGGATGAACGGGGGTTATTCCGCGTGCACCAGTTCAACAAAATAGAGCAGATTATTTTGTGTGCCCCCGAAGAAAGCTGGGAATGGCATGAAAAACTCGCGGAAAACGCGCAGGAGCTTCTCAGGAAACTGAAGATTCCACACAACGTGACAAACATTTGCACAGGCGACATCGGCACTGTCGCGGCCAAAAAATACGACATAAATGGCTGGAGCCCGCGCGAGGGAAAATTCTTTGAGTTAATGAGCTGCAGCAACTGCACCGCCTACCAGTCCGCACGCTTGGGCATAAAATTCAGGCGCAAAAGCGGTGAGAAAGAGTTCGTGCACACATTGAACAGCACCATGGCCGCGACCACGCGCCTGCTGCGCTGCATCATCGAGAACTACCAGACAAAGCAGGGCACAATTATTGTGCCAGAAGCGCTCAGGCCGTATATGAACGGGATTAAGGAAATCGGCAAGGCGCCCCCCGCGAACAAGGCTGAAGCCAAGAAGGCAAAGCGTTCTTCAAAGCCCGCCAAAAAGCCCGTGAAAAAGGGCAGAAAACGCGGCAAGTAGCCACTTTTTTAAATCCGTTCCATACAAATCTTTTATATATCCCTAATTAGTCTGATAATTAACAAGTTTTGTTTTGTGGGCCCGTAGCTCAGTCTGGCAGAGCACTTGGCTTTTAACCAAGCTGTCCTGGGTTCAAATCCCAGCGGGCTCGATTAATGAGCATAAGGTTAGAATTGGCTGCTATACCAGCGATAATTACTTTCGCGGCATATCAGGCGGCGTTTATTTTTTTCGGCCTGTCGGTTTCGGTTTCTTTTGCGATATTGTTTTATTCGCAGCTGCTTTTTGCTCATGTCTTGAAAAGATTGTTCAAATCGGAAGAGATTAGCAAGGAACTCGATTCGCAATTTGACATGGTGCTTTTTCTTGGAAATTACGGTGGCATCGGGTTTTTAGCTGTTCAACTGGTTAATTTGTGCCTTTCTTACTTTGGGGTTTTCTCATACGATGGCAAGCTAGCAGGAAGTTATTTGCAGTTGCTGGATTCTTTGCTTTGGGTTGGTTCGCTTTTCCTGATCGGGTTAATAATAGTTAATTTTTATTTCCTGTCCTGGTTAATTACTGCAAGAAGAAAATAGCCGCGAAAGCGCGCTAAACGTTTAAATACCTTGCCTGAAAGACTCTTATTTAATGGGCCCATAGCTCAGTCTGGTAGAGCACCTGACTCTTAATCAGGGTGTCGTGGGTTCGAATCCCACTGGGCTCGCTTTTCTTCGTTTAGCGGAACGCATCGGGTTGTAAATTTCAGCGGAAGCGCGGGGTGTTGCGAAGAGGGCTAAATGTAGTTTTTTTGTAAATATTTTAGTATGCGAAAATTAGCGCCCCCTTTAGTAAATGAAATTTGCAATTTGCGCTTGGAAGGCATTTCCCACAAGCGGATTGCGCGTCGTTTGAATATTGCAATCGGGTCCGCGTATAAGTATACTAAGAGCCTACCGCTCTCTTCGGAAGCGAAACAAAGGCTGTCGGGCAATGAAAGC
>JAPLVT010000048.1 GCA_026396975.1 Candidatus Iainarchaeum sp. | reverse complement strand
GAATGCCGGAATTCTACCTCAAGCAACTTGAGTACAAAGGAAAAATGCTAGAGTTCGCGGAAAAAATTAATTTTTTTGCGCCCGAAAGTAGGCAGATTTTTGTGGACTGGGTGAACTCGCTCAGCATCGACTGGCCGATATCGCGCAGGAGATATTACGCCACTGAGATTCCGCTCTGGTACTGCAAAAAATGCAACGAGCCTATACTTCCGCCGAAGGGAAAATACTGCCAACCCTGGAAAGAGCAGCCGCCGAAAGAAGCGCTGAAGGGCGGAAAATGCCCGAAGTGCAGCGCAGGCGAATTCAAGGGAGAGGAAAGAGTTTTTGACACCTGGTTTGACAGCAGCATTTCCCCACTCTACATCCTCGGCTATGAAAGGCACCCGGAATTCTTCAAAAAGCACTTGCCTTGCTCGCTGAGGCCTCAGGGAAAAGAAATTGTCAGGACCTGGCTTTACTACACTGTGCTAAAGGATTATTTGCTCACGGGAAAGCTCATTTTCAGGGACGCATGGATAAACTACCACGTTGTTGACGAGAACGGCGAAAAAATGAGCAAGAGCAAGGGAAACGTTATCGACCCCAAGGAAGTGCTGGACAAATTCGGAGCCGAGCCGTTCAGGCTCTGGGCTGCTGTAGAAGGGAACTTGGAGAAAACTGATTTCAGGTGCTCTTTTGAAAGAATAGAAGGCAGCGCCAAAACGCTTACAAAATTGTGGAACGTAAGCAGGTTCATCTCGGGCTTTGAGAACAAGAAGGTTAAAAAGCCGGCTTTGTGGGAGATTGACAAGTGGATTATTGGGGAACTAAACGGAATAGTGCGGTTTTCAAGGGAGCGCTTCGAGCAATACGATTTCCACAACCCCGCGATACGCATAAAGAGCTTTTTGTGGAACGAGTTCGCGTCACACTACCTTGAGATGGTGAAATCGCGCGCGTACAATAACAATAAGGAATTCAGCGAGGCGGAACAGCAGGCGGCTGTTTTCACGCTGAACCACTGCCTTGGCACAATGCTGCTGTTGCTTGCGCCCATAACGCCGTTCATAACAGCCCTGTTGTACGAAAAATTGAGTGGCAAGGATGCGCACTTCGAGCAGTTCCCCGAAGCGAGCAAAGAGCTTGATTTCAAGGTCGGGTTTGAAAGCAGCGAGCTGATGGAACTGAACAGCGCGATCTGGAAGAAAAAAAAGGATAGGGGGATGCCGCTGAACAAGGAGATCGACGAAATAACAGCGAGCGAAAAATTTAGGGGCATTGAACGCACGCTGCTGAACGCCCACAGGGCGAAAAAAATAGTTTACACAAAATGAAGTTTATGAAAAGCAAATATTCCTTTGCCGCGGAACTAGCGGAAAAAGCAGGCGCGCTCCTGCTGCGCGATTTCGGAAAGCACGCGCGGCTGGCTGCAATGAGGGGCGGCGTGAAGGAGATTACAACCAAATTCGACAAGGTCGCGGACAAAATGATTGTCGGCGCGCTGCGCAAAAAATTCCCCGAGCACGGGATTCTGAGCGAGGAAAGCGAAGCTGTTTTCGCCGAAAAGGATTTTGTATGGGTCGTGGACCCGATTGACGGCAGCAGCAATTACGCCGGGGGAAACCCTTTCTTCGCGGTTTCAATAGCGCTGCTGCATAACAAGCAGCCGGTTTTTGGAGCGGTGTACGCACCAGTAATGAAATATCTCTTTGTGGGCGAAGAGGGAAAAGGCGCTTTCCTGAACGGAAAGCGGATTCACGTTTCCGATGTTGGGGAACTTGGAAGCGCGTACCTGCTCACATGCCCCGGCGGCAGCAAGAGCAACTCGCGCGTAAGCAGGATAAACGCGGCTGTGCACCCGCTTGTGAAAGACCTGCGGATGCTCGGAAGCGCGGCGCTTGAGGGGGCTTGGGTCGCGTGCGGAAAAGCCGACGCTTATGCGACAACACAGATTTACCCCTGGGACATAGCGGCTGCGGTTATCCTTGCAAGAGAAGCCGGCGGCAGGGTGACGGATTTCAGGGGGAACAGCTGGAAGGCAGTGCAAAGCGACGTTATTTTTTCAAACGGAAAAGTGCACGAGGAATTGTGTGGGATAATAGCGGAAGCGGAAAGGTGATTGCATG
>JAPLVT010000117.1 GCA_026396975.1 Candidatus Iainarchaeum sp. | reverse complement strand
GTGAGCTTGCGGCTGTTGACGCGGACATTCTGGTAAACGCAACCCCGGTCGGAATGTTTCCCAAAGTTCGGGAAAGCCCTGTGCCAAAAGAACTGTTGCGCGGCGGGCTTGTGGTGTTCGACGCGGTTTACAATCCAATTGAAACACAGTTGCTCCGGCAGGCAAAGGAAGCGGGTTGCGTTACAGTGAGCGGCGTTGAGATGTTTGTGGAGCAGGGAGCGCAGCAGTTCGAATTGTGGACCGGCGAGAAAGCGCCCAGGGAAATAATGAAACAGGTTGTGCTGGAGGCGCTTTCGAAATGAGCGCGGGCATTTTTATTTCCGGCGGTGTTTTGGAATGAGCGGGAATGTTTTCGGAAAAAGCTTTCAGATAATTACTTTCGGAGAGTCCCACGGCAAAGCAGTCGGCGTTGTAATCGACGGCGTGCAGGCGGGCCTGCGGATAGGCGAAGATGACATCCAAAAAGAGCTGGACAGGAGGCGCCCGGGGCAGAGCGCTGTCACTACGCCAAGAAAGGAAGAGGACAAGGTCGAGATTCTCAGCGGTGTTTTTGAGGGGAAAACAACAGGCGCACCGATTGCAATGCTTGTCTGGAACAAGGGAATGGACAGCAGCAAGTATGAGAAAATAAAGGATTTGTTCAGGCCGGGGCAGGCTGATTTCACTTATTTCAAGAAATTCGGCTTTCGGGATTACAGGGGCGGCGGAAGGGCAAGCGGCAGGGAGACAATCGCGCGCGTTGCAGGGGGCGCTGTTGCAAAAAAGATTCTCGCGAAGAAAGGAATCTCAGTTGTTGGTTACAGCACAGAGATCGGCGGGATTAAAGCGAAAAAGTTTGATGAACAGGAGATTGAACGCAACAGCGTGCGCTGCGCAGACAAGCAAGCGGCCGCAAAAATGGAGAAAGCGATTCTTGCCGCGAAAGCGAAGGGCGACAGCGTCGGCGGAATAGTTGAAATAGTTGCGCGGAATGTTCCGGCCGGGCTCGGAGAGCCGGTTTTTGGGAAGCTTGGCGCGGAGATCGCAAAGGCGCTTATGAGCATCGGTGCGGTGAAGGGTGTTGAGATTGGCGCGGGCTTCGCCGCGGCACGGATGAAAGGCAGCGAGTGCAATGACGCTATGCGCAGCTCCGGCGGAAAGGTTGCTTTCAAGAGCAACAACGCCGGCGGCATTCTCGGGGGCATCAGCACAGGGCAGGAGATCGTCGCGCGCATTGCCGTGAAGCCGACTCCGTCAATTTCCATTCCGCAAAAAACAGTTGATATTCACGGAAAAAACTCTGCAATAAAAATCAAGGGGATGCACGACCCGTGCATTTGCCCGCGCGTGGTGCCTGTCGCGGAAGCGATGGTCGCGCTTGTTCTCGCGGACGCGCTGCTCACGCAGCAAGCGCGTGGAAAGTATTAAATTCTGGCTTGCACTACTCTTAGCAAAAAACCAAAGGTGTTTTTTTCTTGCCAAGAAAGCGAAGGCGTGCGCGCAGCAGAAGCGATTTGGGCGATCGTTTCGGGCAGTTCGGCGAAGAGGTCGGGCAGGCTGGCGAGCGCTTCGGGCGGGCCGGCGAGCGCTTTGGCAGGTGCTGGCACGGCTGGTTTGACAGCACCTTCAGAGTTGTGGGCCCAGTAATAGGCGCGATTTTCAGCATTATCTGCCTTGTTATCGCAATTTTGGCCCTGAATTTCATGCGCGGCTTGACCGGTTTTTCTTTTTTTGGCAAGATCGCGGTTTTCTTTGCCGCTAACCTGCCGCTTTTTTTCGTGGCTTCGCTTTTCTTTTCCTATATGTCTTACGCCGAGAGGCGCAGGCCCCGCGACTACAGGCTTTTTTCGCCGGTTGTTTCCGCGCTGGGCGTTATTTTTGCCTTTTGGATTATCGCCGAACTCGTACTTATCATGAACGCTTCGCTCCAAGTGCCGGCTTTGTCGGCTATCGCGCTTTTCTTTGAGGGGAACATTCTAATGTTTTTCGTGTTTTTTGCGGTGCTCTGCTATCTCGGGCTGCTTTTTGCCCACCGGGCTGGAAGGCATCTTGATTTCGATGTTGAATTGGAGGAACCAAAAATGGCTAAAGCAAGCAAAAGCGGCGGAATGAAGAGGCTGTACAGGAGTGGCAATGAAAAAATCCTCGGCGGAGTATGCGGCGGTCTTGCCGAATACTTCGGCATTGACCCTGTGCTGGTAAGGCTGGCGTGGGTATTGCTCAGCCTTGCATGGGGAACCGGCATACTGCTGTACATCATCTGCTGGATAATAATTCCGCGCAATCCCGCACACCGCTGGAACTGAAAATAATTTTGTTTCGGCGGAAGCGGCTTTCGCCAAACCGCTTTCTGCTCTTTTACAGCTTCGGCCGGTCGCTAACATTATCACAATAGTTAAAAACACTAATCCGCACTCTATAATCAAAGCATAATGCGGTCCAAAACCCCCGCAAATATTTAACACGGAGATTTAACACGGAGGCGATATCCATAAAATTGAAGATTATCCCAATCTCGTTGTTTCTGCTTTTGTTTTTCAGCATAGTTTTTTCATATGCCAGCGCAGAATCGACGAATACTGCAACAAGCGGTGCAGGCGGCGGCGACCAAAACGCGGCAGAATGCATCTGCCCGACTCTTTACGAGCCGGTCTGCGGCAGTGACGGTAAAACATACAGCAACGATTGCATTGCAAGATGCTACGGTGCTGAAGTCAAGTACAATGGAAGCTGCGAGGGCAGCACCTGCCCCAGCGAGGACAACTTGTACGAAATAATAAAGAAGTGCAAGATGGAGAACAGGGACTACAGCTACTACTATGACGACCAAAAGTGCAAGCAGGTAAAGTGCGGCCAGAGCCTGTGCCCGGAAAGCTGGGAGCTTGAGCAGAAAATCCAGAAATGCAAGGACGCTGGCGGCGAATACAGCATAGTCTACAGCCTGATTGAGTCCTCGCTCGGCATTACCGAATGCAAGGATGTCATATGCAAGCAGACGACTGTTTCGAACTGCCCCAGCCAGGACCAATTGGACAAGGAAATTGCCGGCTGCAAGGCGCAGGGGCTGAGCTATGAGTACAAGAAGGAAAACGGCTGCCTGTATGTGTCTTGTGTCCAGGCGCCAAGCACGTGCAACAACGAAAAGGTCGAGAAGCAGATAAAAGAGTGCAATGACCAGGGACTTGAGTACACGGTTTATATGGGCGCCGACGGCTGCAAGTACGCGAAGTGCATTTACGAGGGGCCCGAGACAGTGGAGTGCACAAAAACAATAGATATCTGGCAGCCGCTGTGCTCGGAGAAAGCGTTGTGCGCCAACGCCATCAAGAAATGCGTTGTCATAAAGTGCACAGACGGCTTCGTGTACAACAGCTGCAAAGCCGAGGAAGTATGCCCGCAGGTCTACTGCGAGAAATACAAGGACGAGCAGGGATGCACGGTCAAGAAGTGCAACGACGGCAGCGAAACGAAAGACTGCCCCACACAGCCACAGGTTGAGTGCAAAGTAGTGAAATTGGAGAACGGCTGCGAGGAAAAGAGATGCACCGACGGATATACCGCGCAGAGCTGCCCGACCCAGTCTACCGCCGCCCAAACAGCGGAGGTAAAGTGCAAAACCTACACCGACGAGAAAGGATGCAAGGTAAAGGCATGCACCGACGGCTATGAGGCAAGGGAGTGCCCTACGACAACTGACAACGTGGAGTGCAAAGTGTACAAGGACGACAAGGGCTGTGAAGTGAAAGAGTGCACCAACGGCTATGCCGCGAACAGCTGCCAGCAGGTTGACTGCAAGGAAGTTGTCGACGAAACAACCGGCTGTAAGATAAAGAAGTGCACTGACGGAACAGTCCAGGAATCCTGCCCGGAAAAGCCTTCGGTCGAGTGCAAGAAATACACTGACGAGAAGGGCTGCACTGTGAAGAGCTGCACGGACGGCTACGAGGCAAAAGACTGCCCGACAAACGCGGACCCAATGGCTTCAATCGAAGCCAAGCTGAAGAGCCTTGAAGAGGGCCAGGCAAAGCAGATGGGATTGATTGAAATGATCCTGTCTTTCTTCGGCATCGGGCAACAGCCAGGGCCGGGTCCAGAAAAACAGTAATCGTTGAAGTAAAAGCGGAAGCAAACAGCTGCTCCCGCTTTTATTTTCTTTTTTTTTATTTTTAAAAAGCGTATAGCGGCAGCAGGGGCTGACCGCGAAAGCAATAAAAAGCGCTTCAGCCAAATCTTATATATGCGGAGAACGCAAAACCCGAAAAGGCAGTGGATGCCGCGCTTCAAGCGCTTGGGCGCGAAAAGATTGCCCACGGCAGTGCGGCAGCAATCTTTGCGCAAGATTTTCCATGGTGCGCGGCTGAAGTATTATTCGGCAAAGGGCAGCAATATTTTCGCTGTCGGCTGCCTTCCGTATGTCGCTGGAGATGGAAGAATGATGGTTATTGCAAAACTCAACCCGCGCACTGGCGGTTTTGAGCGTTTTGCGAGGGCGAATCTGGGCGTCCCTCTGGGCAAGGCGGTGGATATCAGCGATGCAACAATGCTGCCGGAAAAAAAGGTTCCAGGCAAGCACCCGGCGCTTGGAACTGTTGACTTGTATGCGCCAAGAAAAAGCGGTTTCAATTTTTTTAGGCAGGTGCTGAACGAGGCGATTGCGCTTGCAAAGGAAAAAGGCCTGCATGCGGTCACTCTCACACCCCAAAACTTGGAATTGAAGCGTTACTACAGGCGGTTTGGCTTCCGATTCCCGGCAGGCAGCGGTACAGGCGTGTTCCGCTTAAGGTGAAAAGGTTTTTTTGCGGGCTTTCTTTTTCCCGCGGTTCTGCAATGCTCTCCCGCGTGCCATTTGTTCGAATGTCCGCTATCGGCACCCTGGGTTTTCCGTCTTTTGTTGCGCGACCGCGGTTTCCGGCTGCGGCGAATGCCGTTCTTTCCGCGCATCGGCTATGGAAAGAATAAAATACCTGTTTTTGCAGAATATTGCTTATGGCTTTGGTGCTGCAGCTTGAGTACAAAGGGCATTCCCTGCAATTAAGGCTTTCTTCCGGCTATTACGCCAAAGCGCTTTTCAGGTTCAAGGGAAAGGCGCGCCCCATAACTCTTTACCAACGGCTCTTCGAGGCGCTTGTTGACGGCGAGGCTGTTTCCGTAATACAGTTTGCAAGGGAATGCCAGAGGATTAATCCCAGCGCCAACGATGGTGCGGTGGACAATGTGATGCGCAGGATCCGGGGGGCTATAGCAAAATCCGGAGGTCCAAAACTTAATGCGCTCAGTTTTAACAGGATGCCTGCCGGCGGATCCCACGGCTCCGCAGCCATGCCGATTCGGGCAATCTCGCCGGAACAGAGGCGAATACTGCTCGAAGCTAAAAGGCAGGTTTTTCTTCAAGGCGATCGTTCGCCGCAGGCGCTTGCGAAAGCATGCAACAGGGCGCTTGCTTTAGCTGGCTGTGACGAGGGGGTTATTCTGACAAGCAAAACCGTTGCCCTTGTGCTCGGGAGGGTTAATGCGGCCCAAAAGCGCTCTGCAAAACCAAGGGTGCCAAGGCGAAGGCTATAACACTGGCACGGCAAACCTTTTTTTTGCCAGCAAAACCTTTTTATAGCACAAAGTGCATTATAGGTAAAGAATTTTGCGAGTGGTGGGATTGGCTAAAGAAAAAAAAGCGCCCGAAACGAAGGCTAAGAAAGCCAGGCAGCCTGCAAAAGCAAAGGCTGCCTCCAAGGCTGCAAAGCCGAAAGCCAAGGCAAAGCCACGGGCAGCGCCAAAGCCGGCTTTAGGCGGCTTGCAGGCGCTTGAAAAGGAAGCCGCAAAGCTTGAGGCGCAGGTTGCCGCCATGCGCAAGGCTGTTTTTGAGAACGAGAAGGCGCTGAACGCGAAGATCGGCGAAAAAATGCGCCTGGACGACCTTTTGAACACTATGCTTCGAAAGGCTTTCGTGGATGAAAAGAACTTTTTGTCAAAAATTAAAAGCGGCGCCAAGAAAGAGGAAGCAGGCCTTATGGGGCAGATTGCCTCGCTTGAAAGAGTCAACAGTGTTTTTGAGGCGAAGAAAGTAAAGGTGCTTGAAGCGAAGAAAAGGCAGTTTGCACTGAAGAAGCAGCTGCAGGAACTTGAAAAGCAGGCGGAGGTGCTCGGCCCCTATGCCTAAAAAACCCGTGCAGAGCATTGAAAGCGTGAGGCAAAAGCTGAACGCCGCCAGCAGCGCTGCAATCGCAATGGAGCAGAAGGAATCCGCGTTGGTTCGCCAGGAAGCCGCGCTTGAGAACAGGCTTGCGGATGTTCTCGCCGGAATAGTTGCGACTGAAAAAGCGGAGCTTGCCGAGGCAAAGGCTGCCGTGAAGAGAAAGGAAAGCGCCCTGCGGACAAGGGCAGCGCGGCTGATGCAGAAAAAGAGGGAGTACGAGGCAAAGGAAGTGCTTTTGAAGCAGATAAGCCAGAGGGCAATCCAGATAAAGAGAGAGCTTCAGGGCATTGACAGCGGATTGCACAAGGACAACAAAGACCTTAAGGAAATAAAGAAAACAGCCAAAAAGCACAAGGTCAAAAAGCCGCCAAAGCCGAAGGCC
>JAPLVT010000019.1 GCA_026396975.1 Candidatus Iainarchaeum sp. | reverse complement strand
TTGCGCCCCAGAGTTATGTGCGGGTGGAAGCGCTCGTCTTTTGCCCCAACAGCCTGCTGCAGCTGTTCCGCGAGCTGTTCCAGCTCATGCGCCCCTTTTTCAATGCCGACCCAGAGCACCCTGCCATTAAAATCGCCTACTCCCTTCAATTCCGCTTCAAAGCCCTGCGTGCTTTTCAATGCGGATGCCTGCTGCTGCAGCCTTTCAACAGCGCTGGCATCCATATAACCGAGAAATAGCATTGTGATGTGCAGGTTCTGCTCCTGCACTTTTCCCCAGGCGCCTGCGGGCACGAGCGGCAGCAGCTTCCCGGATATTTCTTTTTTGACTTTTTCCGGCAGGTTCACGGCAAAGAACAGCCTTTTTTGCTTTTCAGCAAAACCTTGCAAACCGCTGGTTTGCGAGGCGTCGGAAAGCTCCTGCTTTCCAACGAAGCCTGGGGAAAAACCAGCCTTCGGCAACAATCTTTTCTTTTCGCTCATTTTCCCGCCCCGCTGCAAATCCAGCCTTTTGCTCATGCCAGTGCAGCCCTGCATTCTTTTTCAAACCGCCCTAGCATTTCCGCGTTCCTCCGCATCTTGTGGCTGGCTTTTTTCACAAGAAAACGCAGGTAGGGGTCGCTCACGAGAACTTTGCCGGCTTTTTTCAGCGGCGCGTCCATTTCCTGTGTCCCCTGCAGTTCAACCAGAAACTTCCCTGGTTTTGCAACAATTATTCCGCCCCTTTTCACGCCTGCTTTGTGCATCACGCCAAGAATTTTCCCCGCGTTTTCAAGAGTGCTCGCGCCGATGTGCAGTATGAACGGCTCCATCTTCAGCCACAACTCTCCCTTGGTTTTCTCGCGCAGCGCTTCCCGCACCTCGCTGAAAGAAACCTGCCTGTGCCAGCGCCTGTGGAAGCTCGCCTCTTTTTTGCTTTCGCCTTTCGGCAGCTGTATAAGTATGATGCGCCCAGCGCATCCGCTGCTTGTGAAAAAGTTGCGCGTTCCCGAGATGAATTCGCACAAGGGCACAAGCTGTTCGTCCGCAAGGTTTTTTTCAACTGCTTCCCGCAATGTCCCCTTGTGCCGGGCTTTCACCATCGCAAACCGGTTTTTTGCAGAAGCGGTTTCTTTTTTCAATTGCTTCACCAATTCAATCACAAATTTTTGTTTTGTTTGGAGGCAATCTACAACTGCAGTTTTCTCCATTTAAGCCCGCCGTCTAATTCAAGCAGCAGCGCTTTCCCTTCATTCGCAGCCCCCACATTGATGCTTGTCGTGCCCGCGATTTTTTCTTCTCCCGCTGCTTCGTGGCAGTGACCGCATAAGTGCAGCCCTGGCCTGAACTCTTCAACTATTTCCCTCACAGCAGCGCTTCCGATATGGCCGCCGTTGTGTGCAAGGTCAAGCGTGGTGTTCGCGGGCGGCAGGTGCGTGAGCAGCACGGCGTTTTTTTCTCCCTCAAGCAGCGCCCCCAGTGCTTTTTTTATTTCAGCCTCGCTGTGCAGAAATCTTCCAGGGTCGCCGTGCAGCCCGCCGCCGAATCCCGCGAGAGTCCATTTGCCGATTTTTTTCTTTGCCGCGTGCAGCGATATCCCCCGTCTTTCCATTTCCCGTTGCACTTCAGGCATTTCAAAGTTTCCCGCAAAACCAAGTATTTTCGCGGGCCACAGGGCGTCAAGAACCGCGCCCGCCTCTTTGGCGCCGCCCATCTGCGTTATGTCGCCGAGAAGCAGCACCAAGTCAACGCCAATCTCGTGTATTGCCTGGTTTGCCGCCTGCACTCTCTGCAGGCTGCTGTGTATGTCACTTAAGGCCAGCGCAAGCATAGGGAATACCTTTTTTAATTTTCTTAAGGTTATAGTATTGTAAGTTAATAGTAAAAAAGGGGTTATTATTGTTTAAAAAAGTTTTATTGGTGCTCTTTGTCCTCGCGCTTGCCTGTTCAGTGCAAGCCGAGGTTTTTTTGATAGAGCCTGTTGACACGAAACTTTCCGACAGCGGGGAGGCTTTCTTCGGCCAGATGGCGTGCGGGGAAACAATGCGCGTAATAGTGAACAAGAAGAGCGGCATGGGTGCCCCCTGGGATGAGATTGCGGTTGACCCGTCAACATTGCCCCCGGGCTGGAAGGCAGTGGCGACAGAAACAGACAAAACCCTGATTGCTGAAATAACCGCTCCTGCAAACGCAATAGTCAGCACGCAGCGCTTGCGCTTTGTCCTTTCCAACAGTTCGCAGCCGCCTTTTTTCGCTGAATCCTTTTTCGGCAGCGTTTCCGTGAGGGAAAACCTTCTTGCGGTTACAATAGAGAACCTGCAGCAGCGCACAGTGGTCGGCAGCACTGTCCAGTTCAGGCTAAACCTTAACAATGACAGCATAGCGTCCAACACTGTCCTGGTGCGGAGCAGCCTGCCGGAATACTGGTTCAAGCCTGTTGAAGTGGAGCTGCAGCCAAAGGAATCCAAGACACTTGCGCTGGACGTTTTCGTTTTCTCCTACGGCGAAAGGCAGTTCTCATCCCTGGCAGGCTGACGATAATGCCATCGCTTTTGGGCAAGTACACAGCGCCGCTTTTCGGCCTGCCTTTCGCTTCCCCCGGGCTTTTGCCGAATTATCTCATTAACTCATTTTTGTCTCTTTTTTCCTAAACTGCCCTTTTTCTTTCTTACGAAGACCTTGCACATTGCAAAAAGCTTTGCTTTTTGCGATGCCTCGGGAAACAGCTGTTTCCCAAGGAAGCCAATGGCTTTGCGAGGCGTTGCAAAAGCAACGCTTTTGCAACGAAGAAAAAGTGTAAGTTGCCCACATTGCAAACCGGTTGGTTTGCGATGTGCCTTAGGAACCAGCGGGTTCCTGAGGCCTCGGAAAGCTCCGCTTTCCAAGGTCGCAAAACCGAAGGTTTTGCAACAAAAGGAAAGAAAACAGTTGTTTGCCCAAAAGGAATGAGGGATTGTGGTTTCCCAAAAAAAGAAAACAGTGTTCGGCTTGGACAGCACGCGGTCTTTTTCGCTTGAATTGCTCCGGCTTATTGAAAGCGGCGCCATAAAAACAAAGCAGCAGCTGAACAGCGAGAAAATAAGGTTGAGCAAAAAGCGCCGCCTTCGCCAGATGCCGAGCGACCCCGACATTCTTCTTTGTGCGGCGCAAAAAACACCCGCGATGCGCAGGCTTCTTTCCGTAAAGCCGACGCGCAGCCTGAGCGGAATAGCCGTAGTTGCAGTAATGGCTCCGCCGCACCTCTGCCCGGGCAAATGCATTTACTGTCCGAACAGCCTTCTTCCGGGCATTGAAACCCCCAAAAGCTATACTGGCAGGGAGCCGGCTACAATGAGGGCGGTCCAAGCCAAATTTTCGCCGCTCAAGCAGGTTTCTGGCAGGCTTTCGCAGCTCGAGGAAGCGGGGCATAATACAGGCAAGTTAGAGCTGATTGTGATGGGCGGCACTTTTCCCAGCCAGCCGCTTGCAGCGCAGGAGCGCTTCATGCTCGGCTGCTACAACGCAGTGAACGGGAGTTCCTCGCGCAGCCTTGCGGCCGCAATGCGCATTTCGGAAACAGTTCCGTGCCGCGTGACTGGCGTTACCTTTGAAACCAGGCCGGATTTCTGCGGAAAAAAAGAGATAAGCCGCATGCTTTCCTTCGGGGGCACGAGATGCGAACTTGGAGTGCAGACTATTTACGATGCTGTCTACAAGCGCATCAATCGGGGGCACACTGTTGCTGACGTTGCGAAGGCAACGCAATTGCTGAGGGACAGCGCTTTCAAGGTAACCTACCACTGCATGCCAGGCCTCCCAGAGGTTTCCCTTAAACAGGACAGGAAAGCGCTGCTAAAGATTTTCAGCGACGCGCGCTTCAAGCCCGATAGCCTGAAGATTTACCCAACGCTTGTTATAGAGGGCACGAAACTTTTCGAGCAATGGAGTAAAGGCAAATACTCCCCGCTTTCAACAGAAGATGCTGTTGAATTGCTTGCAAGCGTAAAACGCAGAGTGCCAAGATGGATGAGGATTATGCGCATACAGAGGGATATTCCAGCGCAGCTAATTGCAGCGGGCGTGCAGAAGAGCAACCTTCGCCAGATTGTGCAGCAGGAAATGGCTGCGCACGGATGGCGCTGCAATTGCATCAGGTGCAGGGAAGCCGGTCTGCTGTCGCGCAAGCAAAAAAGCGCTGCTGCGCCCGGCGAAGCCGCTATTTTCCTTGAGCGCTATAAAGCTGGCGGCGGCAAAGAGGTTTTCATTTCCTTTGAGGACCGCGCCCATGAATCTCTTTTCGGCTTTCTGCGCCTGCGCTTGCCTTTCAAGCCTTTTAGGTTGGAAATTTCCCCTGGCACAGCGCTTGTGCGCGAACTGCGTGTTTTCGGGAAGCCGCTTGCGTTGCATGCGCGCAGCAAGGAGGCAATGCAGCACAGGGGCATAGGCAGGATGCTTTTGGCTGAAGCCGAGCGTGTTGCTGTGAGCGATTTTGGCGCGGAAAAATTGCTTGTCATCAGCGGAACAGGCGTCAAAGAGTACTACCGCTGGCTTGGTTTTTCGGACGACGGGGCTTTTGTTTCAAAGAAGATTTAAATACAAAAAACGCGTCTTATTGTTTTGATGGCGATCGCTGACCAATGGCTTTTGTTTCTCGAAAACCACCCGCAGTTTTTCGAGCTGAGCAAGAGCGGTTTTTTCATTTCCCTGCTTAATTTTTTGGTGAGGGGCGCAAAAACCTTTGATGCTATTTCGCTTTCTTTTCCTCGCGTGGAGAAAAAGGACCTTCAGCTGATTCTTGCGACCTTGGAAGAAATCGGCGCTGTCGAGAGGGTAATGCTTGCGGGCAAGCTTTTTTACCTTGCCACGCCTTCCTGCAAGGAATTGCTGCGTTTGTATACTGAAACAAAGCGTTTTTTTGAGGTTTAAGCCCTGCTCCAAGCTTTCTGCAAAGCACATTATTTAAAAAGCAACCTTTTTATAGTATATATTAAATTTATTCTATATAAGTGGTTTTTTTATGGCACGGGCGTTGATTGCTGTTCTTGGCATTGGCAGGGGTACTTGGGGGCATATTGCGAGGCTTATCGGCCAGGAAGAATGGGGCGAAGTGCTTATTGTAGGTAACGATTGGGGCAAGGCGAATTTTTCCCCCGGCAAAGAGGTTGACTGGGTTATTGTGAACAACAGGGCCGGCTTTGACATTTTGAAGGACAGCATTAAGCAGAAGCTGCCGAAAGCCGACG
>JAPLVT010000025.1 GCA_026396975.1 Candidatus Iainarchaeum sp. | reverse complement strand
CGATTGCCTCTATTTTTTTACGCAGTACGCCTATTTTTTTGCCGCTTTCTTCCATCCTGAACTGCTGCAAATCGTCCGCGTAGCTCGCGACTCTTTAGTGTTGTCTGTATGCGACGCTCTCATCAACCGTGAGCACCAATTGCTTCCTGTACTCTATGTTAGTAACGAACATTTTTATCATTGGCTTCCATCTCTTGTCCGCAACCAAATGCGCTGGCATCTTCACTTTGTCGCTGTCGTTCCTGTAGTCCGGGTCTATTGCGTAGCGCGCCATGTGCTGCCAGTAAAGTGGCTCTTTGAGCTTTTTCACATTGTGTACTAGGTGGTAGGATTTTGCGTCGCCGTGCTTTCGCTGCCAGCCGTCAAGCCTTTTGGCGTATTGCTCGCGAAGGAAGCGCATCTCGTCTATTTTTCTTTTCAGGTTGGCTTTGTTCGGGTAAAGCAGTTTCGGCCAGTCGCCTTTTGACTGCACAACGTGCAGAACCCCGCCCTTGCCGAGATAGTGCTTTGCCGCGCCTATGCGCGCGCTTTCTTTTTCCCCCCTGTGCGGCAGCAGCGGTTTCAGCTTTTCGAAGCTGCTTATTATTTCCTTTTCCTTTGGCATTTTGGGTGACCGCCTGAGCTTGTTATCCTGTTGCATGGCTGTTTTTTATCTCTTTTTCCTTCGGCATTATGGAGAAAATTAGCGGGATTGCGCTTAATAAACTTTTTGAGACTAAAAAATCTTGCCTTGGGACAGGCGCATGCTGTTGTTTGAAGGCATTATTTCGCATGAAAGTTTTCTGGTGGTGAAGAGGAATGTTTCCAGGTGGGATTAACCCGCGCAACATGGACCCTAAGACAATGCAGAGGCTGATGCACCAGTTTGGCATTAAGAACCAGGAGATCGACGCCGAACGGGTCATCATTGAGGGCAAGGGCGGCAGGATTGTGATTGAGCCCGCGAGCGTGACCGCGATTGATTTCGGCGGGAGAAAAACCTATACTGTTGTTGGCGAGGAGCGCAGGGAGCAGGCCGAGCAGCGCATCAGCGAAGATGACATCGAGATGGTTGTAAAGCAGGCTGGTGTAACAAAAAAGAAGGCCGAAGCCGCGCTGCGCAAAAACGAGGGCGATATTGCGGGCGCTATTCTTGAATTGAAGGGAGAAAAATAATCCTTTTTTTTGCCCCGCCAATCGAATTCTCTTTCCATGCCATTCGGCCTATTGCTAAAGAGCGGGGCAATTTTTCCCCAATCAGGGCTTTCATTCGTTTTCAAACGCCTGGATGCTTGCTATTTTTCCCCTTACAATGTAGTAGGTTATTTGCACTGAAACATCCTGCCCAATGGCTTTTCCCGGCGCCAAAAATGCGCTTACACTGTTAAGGTCGATGCTGTAAGTTGCGCCTGTTTCCGGGTCAAAAACCTCCTGCAGGGTAATGTAGCCCGGCTGGCGCACCATTGCTTCCATTCCCTTGCCTGCCAGCAGGTTTTTGATTGCTTCTCCCGCCTGCCTGCTGTCGGCGCTTGCAAGTTCCACCCGCCCCGAGAGAAGGCCGTTGCTCTCTCTTACGCCGGCATTTACATCCAATTCCTTCAGCTTGTCTTCAATTTCCGCATTTTTCGCAATTATCTCCGAAGCTGTCGTTCCTTCGCCGAAGGAAAGAGTTGCACCGAGATTGTTGTTTGTAACGTAAACGCTTTCAGCGCCGAGCGTGTGAAGGAACGCGTTCAGGTCGGCGAATTTTTCTTCGGAAGCCGCTTCCTGCGATTCCACAAAGAGAATCGGCTGCGCGGGCTGCGCAGAAACATTCGCGTCAAGCACTCCAGCAATCGCCCTGATTTCCCCTGCAAGGCTTTCTGTTGCAGCCTGCCTGCTGTATGCTGCTGTT
>JAPLVT010000122.1 GCA_026396975.1 Candidatus Iainarchaeum sp. | reverse complement strand
AAGCGTTTTGTAGAAGGTGTCCCTGAAGGCCTTTCTTTTGTCCTCAGGGTCAGTCTGGTCGGACAAGGCGTCAAAAAAGCGGTGCTGGACATCCCGCACCTGCACTTCAATGCCAATTTTTTTGAAGGATGCTTTTACGCTCTTTCCTTCATTTTCCCTCATCAAGCCGTCATCCAGGAAAACGCATGTGAGCTGCCTGCCGATCGCTTTATGCGCAAGCGCTGCCACAACGCTGCTGTCAACTCCGCCGCTCAATGCGACAACTGCTTTGCTGGCGCCGACTGTTTTTTTAATCTCGGCTGTTTTTTCGGAGATGAATTTCCCAGAATCCATTATTTCACCCCACCACGGTTTTTTGTAAAAGAACAGTATGGAAAGGTTTTAATACGGCTTGCAGGCTAAACCTTTCATTATGGGTTTTGAGCTGTGCCTGCTGCGCAGATTGGTGGCGCTGAATACCGACAGCGAAACAAAGGAAAATTACGAAAAATGCGCCAGATTGATTGCTGCGGAGGCGCGGAAAGCTGGGCTTAAGGCAAAAATTTTCAGGGCAAAGGCGCCCGACGGCAAGCCGAGGCCGAATGTTCTCATAGAGTTGAATGCCGGAGCTCCAGAAACCCTGCTTCTTTTGGCGCACTTTGACATTGTCGCTCCCGGCAGCGGCTGGCGCACAAGCCCCTTTAAAGTAGTGAAAAAAGGCAATGCGCTCTATGGGAGGGGTGTTGGCGACGACAAGGGCGCGATTGTAGCCGCGCTCTGCGCGATGCGTGAATTGAAGAAAGCGCTGTTGCGCAGGAACGTAAAGCTGGTTGCAGGCTGCGACGAGGAGGTCGGCGGCAGATTCGGAATGGGCTTTCTCGCGAAAAAGCATTGGCGCGAAATAAAAGCAGATTGCGCGCTTGTGCTCGACGCTGGTACCAGTGAGGTGACCGTCGGCTGCAGCGGCACTCCAAGGGGCTACATCATCCTCAAGGGCACGCAGGGACACGGCGGTTACCCCTTCCAGGTGCCGAATGTCATCCACAGGGCGCTGCCTTTCTTGCAAGACTTGAAAGATTACAAGAAGATTGCGGAACAACAAACAAGCAAGTTTAACGCGCCGCAGGGTTCGCCAAGAAAAAAAATGTTCGGAAGGTTCAGCATCACGGTGTTGCACTCTGGCTACAAACTGAACGTTATTCCGGGCGAGTTGCGCATTGGTTTTGACTTGAGGGTAATCCCTGAAGCCGATGTTAGGAAGGAAAGGCGCAAGTTCTGGCGCTATGCGATGAAAAGCATGCGAAAGCACGACCTTAAGGGGAAGATTGAATGGATTGGCGAGGGCGGCTATGGCACAAACCCGCTGCACCCGTTCGTAAAAGAGCTGCTGCAAATAGCTGGAAAAGCGATGCACAAAAAACTTAAAGCGGCTGTTTCATTCGGCGGAGAGGACGGCAGGCACCTGGCGCCGAAAGGCATTCCAGTCGCGGGCTTTGGACCAGGCGGAAAAAACCCGCACAGCTCGAAAGAAAGCATCACCCTGCGCGAGCTGGGCATAACAAAAGAAGTCATCAAAAAATTGTGCACTTGAACGGCAAAGAAAAAATTTTCTTATGTAGTAAGCGCCACAGAAAACTATTTAAAAACAAGTCACGCAGATATTTCTCGTGTTGGGAGTTAAGGAGGTAAGTCAAACCACGATGCGATAAAATCGCCGGCTTCTTTTTTGGATTATTTCCGAGAGAGCGGCTGATGTGGATCCCTGGCTTACCTTCATCATTCTTATTCAGTCTTTTTTATCCGCCGCGCTTGCCGCCATTTTTTATTGGGTCTTTTTCCCCGGAGCTAGCCGCCGGTTAACCTTTAAAAAACTGCCCT
>JAPLVT010000086.1 GCA_026396975.1 Candidatus Iainarchaeum sp. | reverse complement strand
GACGGCAGCAGCGGGATGAACGGCAGGAAAAGCGACGAAGCCGCCACAGTCGTCCTGTTGCCGAAGTTCGCGCTTATGGTGTTCATGATGTATTTCATTATGTTGCCGAAAGTCTTCCTTCCCGCAGTTATCCCGTCCGCGATAACGTGCAGGCTTTTGTGCAGCAGTATTATTTCCGCGGCTTCCTTTGCGATGCCGGTTGCGCTGTCAACGCTGATGCCGACGTCAGCTGCTTTCAGCGCAGGCACGTCGTTCACGCCGTCGCCAAGGAAGCCCACGACATGCCCTTCATTGCCCAGCGCTTTCACCAGCCTGTATTTCAGCTCGGGTGTCACGCGCGCGAAAACATTATAGCGCAGGCTGTAGTCTTCAAGCTGCTTTTCGTCCAGAAGCTGCAGTTCGTCGCCTGTCACAACCCTTTTTTCCACTATGAAAAGGCCGACTTCTTCGCAGATTTTTCTTGTTATCGCCGGGCTGTCACCGCTGACGATTTTTATGCTTACGCCGAGTTTTTCGAATTTTTCAAGCGCTTCCTTCACTGTTTTTTTCGGCGGGTCAAGGAAAAGCAAAAGCCCCTGCAGTTCCAGCTCTTTTTCATCCGCCTTGCCTATCCCGCTCTTCCTGCTTGCCTTTTCGGCTACCGCAATTACCTTGTAGCCCCGCTGCTCAAAGGAAAGCACCCTCTTGCTTATCTTCGCCAGCAATCGCCTGTTCAGCGCGGCTTTTTTTCCGCCGATGGCAGCGCTGCCGCACGCCCGCAGGATGTCATCGGGCGCGCCCTTTGCAATAATCCTGTTTCCGCCCTTTCCGTGCACCAACACGCTCATTATTCTTCTTTCAAAATCGAATTCGTTCTCATCCAGAACAGCGAATTCCGCGGCTTCTTTTTCTAGCGCGGCTGCTTCCTTGCTTTCCCAGACAGCCCTGTCAATAGGGTTTCCGAACAGTTTCCTGTGCCTGCCTTTTTTGGCGCTGTTGCACAGCATCGCGTAAAGCACTAGCCGGTCGTTCTTTTTCCCGTCAAGGCCAACTGCTTGCTGCAGCGATACCATCCCTTCCGTCAGCGTGCCTGTCTTGTCGCAGCACAATATGTCCATGTTGCCCAGGTCTTCGACTGAAGCGAGCCTTTTGATGATGACTTTCTCTTTCGCCATTTTCAGGGCGCCGTTCGACAGTGAAATGGTTATTATCACAGGCAGCATTTCGGGTGTAATGCCGACCGCGAGCGCAATCGCAAAAAGGAAGGAGTCGAAAACCTGCTTTCCTTGGAAAGCGTTCGCCACGAAGACGAATATCGTCATCGCAAGCGTTACTTTCAGCAAAAAGTTGCCGAATCGCCCTATGTTCCTATGGAAGTCGCCGTGGTGCTCTTCCTGCATCAGCGTTGCGGTTTTCCCGAAAAAGGTGTTCCGGCCGGTTGCAATCACCACGCCGTGCCCAAGCCCGCTGGCAACAGTTGTTCCCATGAACGCCACGTTGCACAAGTACTGCGGCAGCGAGTGCGCGGGGCTGACGGTCGTTACTTCCTTCAGCACCGGCAGCGACTCACCTGTCAGTGACGACTCATCTGTTGTCATGTCGTCGCTGTGCAGAAGCCTTATGTCCGCTGGAATAATGTCGCCGATGTCAAGGTAGACAATGTCTCCAGGCACAATATGCCTGCTGTCAATTTCCGTTATTTCGCCGTCCCTCAGCACCCGAGATTTTATTGTAATGAACTTGCTCAGCTCCCGCAGCGCCTTTTCAGCGCGGTATTCCTGCGCAAAACCGAATAAGGAATTCAGCAGCACGATTGCAAGAATCACAACCGCGTCGATATGTTCGCCCAGGAAAAACGAGATTACTGCTGCTACGATCAGGACTATTATCAGCGGGTTTTTGAACTGGGAAACCAGAATCCTCCAGCCGTAGCGCTTTTCTTTTTCTGCAACCTGGTTTTGCCCTGATTCCAGCAGCCGCCTAGCGGCCTCCGCATGGCTAAGCCCCTGCTCGCCGCTCTGCAGCTGCCTGAAGACCTCTTCCGGGGGCAAAGCCCACAAGGCCGCATTTACCTCGCTTTTTTGCTCCATTCTTCCATAGATTATATTCTTGCTTTATAAATAAATTTGCCCCCGCCTTAAACCAGTGCCAGGGAAAGCGGAAGCCGCCCAGGGCATGATTTCAGCGGAAGCCCGCTCACCTGGCCGGCTGTTTTTAAACACCCGCTTGCTGCTTATTTGCGGTGATCGAAAAATGTTTGAATTCAGGATTTGCAGGTTCGTGGAATGCACAAGGAAGCCCCAAAACTTGAGGTTTTTGCTGCAGTAATTCGCAATTGTTCCATTATTTGGGCAGGCTCGCTAGACAGGGCACGGCAAGCCGACTGGCAAAGGAGGTGGAAAAATGAGTGCTCCAATTAAGAAGTTCGCTGTCGGCGGCGTTCAGGCAGCTGTATGGCAAAACGAAGGCAAGGAAGGTGCGCAGTACAACACTGTCAGCATCGACAAGCGCTACAAGGCAAAGGACGACCAATGGAAAAGCAGCGGCTCTTTCAAGGTAAACGACCTGCCGAAAGCAATTCTCGCGCTGCAGAAAGCGTACGAGTATCTCGCGCTAAAAGGCGCGGAAGAAGCAACCGAAGCGCAGTAAAAAAACACGCTGGCGCGTAAAAAATTCAGGGGGTGAAAAGAATGGCAAGAAAAAAGCAGGTTCCATCACAGGAACAAGCCGAAAAAGAAGCGCCCTAAGCGCTTTTTTCCAGATCCCAACCGCAGGCTCGCCGATTCTGCCCATAAAGCGCCTATATTTAAATACTGTGCTAACACATTATTTATTAGAGGTGAATCCCGTTGGTTACTGTGACAATCTCAGTTCCAGAAGACCTAAAGCGCAAGATGCTTATGTTCCCGGAGATGAACTGGTCAGCGGTGGCCAGAAAGGCAATAGTTGAAAGGGTAAAACTGCTTGAAAAAATGAACAAGCAGCTTGAAAAGAGCAGGCTCTCGGAAGAAGACACAATAGCGCTCGGAAGAAAAGTGAAGCGCGCGGTGTCCCAAAAATTCTCCAAGAGCTGAAAAAATGATCCTTGTAATAGACACGAATATCCTGTTCTCGACGCTGATAAAGCCCGGGACAACGAGGGCATTACTGCTGCTTTCAGGGCACAGCTTCTATGCACCCGATTTCACGATTCAGGAATTCAATAAGCATCTTTCCGAACTGGAAGCAAAAACCGGGGTCAGAAGACAGGAACTAACTGAAATATTGTGCAGCCTGATTGCTGGCTCCGAACTAAAAATCGTGCCTTTCGAAGAATTCAAAAACTGGAAGAAAATCGCGGAAGAAATTTCACCCGACAAGGCAGACGTTGCATACAT
>JAPLVT010000095.1 GCA_026396975.1 Candidatus Iainarchaeum sp. | reverse complement strand
TACCACTTGTCCTCTGCCTTCAAATAGGCTTCCTTGAGCGATTCCAAAGCCATGCTGAAACCCTATAAAAAATCTTACCTTGTTCCAATTAATAAATTGTTTCTTTGCTATATATAATCTTTCTCCATTAATAAACCCTGCCCCCGCCTTTTTCTTTCTTTTAAAAAAAAGAAAGAAAAATGTAGGTTGCCAAAAAGAAAAGAAAAACCGGCGGCGTAAGCTGTGCCCCAAAGAAAACCTGCCGCCAAAAAGAAAGGAAACGGCTGCAGTGTGCTTTGCCCGAAAAAAGATTGCAGGCTAAGTTGCCTTACCTAAAAGAAAGAGAACTCATCTGTTTGCGTTTCTTACCGCTTCTATAGCCTGTCGCGGTGCCATGGGTGGCACAAGCTCTTCCATTGTTTTTGCGCTTGCAGTGCTGCCTTCGGCTGTAAGGAACCCTTCCAGCATTTTTCCCTTGTTCCAGAGCATTTCGACTGCTTCCGGAGAAGCATCAACGCAAATTTCGCCTGTCTTTATCTTTGCGACATAGCCCGCGAGAGCTGTTTTCTTTGCGTCCGCAATGCTGTTCAGTGTTACTGTCCTTCCTGTTTCGCCGATCTTCAGCGCGCCCGCGGGCACTGTAATGTTCTTGTTGTTGCCGGCGCCGCTGTCAAGAGTTGCTGCTCCCTGCGTGCAGAGCACCATCAATCCGAACGGCTTGTAGAACGGCACGAATGTAATTCCCTTGAAAGTGCTTGCTGCAGTAATGTCTTTGCTGAAGCCGTAGCGTTCCTGTGTTTCTTCCGGGCAGATTCCTTTTGCAGCCATCGGCGTCATCTTGGTGTCCTTGAATCCCTTGCCGTTTGACTCGAACCACATCATAATATTGTCGGTGTTGTGCGGCTGCATGGCGTATTGGTTGGCTGCCTTCATGTCCACAAGCTCGTAAAGCATTCCTTCGGCGCCGTTCACTCTCGGCTGCAATTGCAGGCTGAGCTTTACGGGCGAAGACGGGATGTAAACCATGTCCCCGCTGCTTGCAACGAAAACAGTCCCTGTTTTTGTTGCGGCAAAGTTTCCGCCGAAAGTAAAGTTGTATGTTTTTGTTCCGCCTGTGCTGTTCGCGAACTCGGTTTTTTCCTGGTCTGACTTGTAGGAAACGCCGGCTATTGCCCCTTCGGGCAGCGCGCCGCTGAATTTGTACGATAGCCCGTATCCTTCCCTTTTCTTTTCAGTTGCGCTTCCGCCCCATACTTCTCCGTCGAAAGGCAGGCTGAAGAAAATGTTGTCGGCAAGCTTTGTTTCAACAACCTTTGTGTCCTTTTGCTTTGCTTCCGCAGCCGCGCTGTCCAATTCCGCAAGAGTCTTCGCTTTCGTGAACTGCAAATTGTGCTTGCCCGGCTTCTCGACGTCAAACGCCGGGTATTGCAGGTCCAAAACAATCCTGTACTTGCCCGCTTCTTCAAGCGCGAAGGAATCCGCATTGTTAAAGTTCCAATTACCGTCCTTGAATTTAACTGCGCCCAGCGCTTCTTGTGCGGCCTGCGCCTCGCTGCCAATTGCTTTTTGGTAGTAGGCATCCAGGTCGCTTCTCAGCGCCTTGCTGTATCCGTCCTGTATGAGGAAAGCGTTGCTATCAATCGCCTTGTTGTACAGGTCCATGAACTTTTCGTAGCCCTCGGGAAGCGTCAGGCTCTCAACAGCCTGCGCTTTCTCCATCGCGAACTGCTTCATCGCGTCGCTGATGTCAGCGCTGTCGAGAACGCCGATCTTGAATGTTGTGCTTGCTAGCAGGTTCTTTAAGAAGCCCGCTTTCACAACCACGGTCGGTACACTACCCAGCACATCGGTTTTTGGTACGTCAACTTCGCAGATTACTGCTTCTTCTTTTTTATCTGGCCTTGTTTTTCCGTCTGCCTTGAAGCATTTTGTTTGGTACTGGTTAAGCGCGTCGCTCAATGCTTTATGGAAAATTCTGTATTCATTGAAACTCATCAGCGAATAACCAGAAACAATGTCTGAAACATTGTCTACATGGAATGCCTGCAAAACGTCTGCATCATCTTCAGTGAATTCCCATTGCTTTATTTCGGCAACAATGCTTTCTTTTTCGCCGAAGGTACTATTGAGCAGTTCAAGCAACTCGCCGAGTTTTTCTGTAATTCCCGACGCATTTGACTGCGTGGGGGTTCCAAAGTCTTTAACCGCTTTGGCTTTTGATAAAATTGCATCCTTGAATTGTATTTTCTCGTTGCTTAAGACCCTGCCGTCCGTGCCTACAAACAACAGCAATTTTTTCTGTTTGTAGGTATCCCCTTCTTTCTTGTTAAATTCGTCCCCTAAATCAACTTGCTTGAAAACCCACCTGAACAATTCTTTTGAACTGTAATATTTGTTAAGGCAGGCATCAATCTTTGCTTTGTCTTCTGGTTTGCCCGCATCTAAGTAGAATTCATCCGGGCACAAGACTGCCAATAACTTATCTTCATTGTTGCTTGCCAGGGTTGTCTTGTTATTTTCAATAAACGTCTTCACGTCTTTTGCTTTTTTGTTTGTTTCAATGCTGAA
>JAPLVT010000090.1 GCA_026396975.1 Candidatus Iainarchaeum sp. | reverse complement strand
AGAAACTATGGAATGAACAATATTTAAATCTTACTTTTAACCAATCGATAATTAAAATGTAAGCCATAATCCCGCCCCTAAAAGCTTTGGCACAGATAATACGGCTTGGCTGAATAAAAACGATTCGAAAGAGCGCGCTTCCGCTGACGGATCCGGCTATAAACTAGCATGGGAGTTGCGGCGGTTGCTGCGCGTCAGGTGGATTGCGTTTTGGGCTGGTTGCGGGGAGCGTTTTTGCCGCGCCGGGTTTTTATTTTCTGACGTAGACTGTTGTGGAGCCGTAGAAGTTGTCAAACAAAAAGAGCGAGTTTCCTTTTATTTCAAAGGTGAAAACATAGAAGCCGAGAATGCTGTTTGTCGCAAGAGTGCTGCCGCTGACGCTGTAAATTCCGCGGGTGAAAAAATTGCCCGAAAGATAGGAATCATACGTGCCGTCCGCATTGAAGATAACTGTTTCGTCCATTCCCGCGTTGTACCAGCTGCCGAGAAGGGAACTTGCCATTGGGGCAACAGGGATTGTTGTGCCGGCTTTCGCGAATTCAAGCTTTGCGCCATCAGGGTCAGTCAGCGAAAGCGAGTCCCCCAAGGCAACGTAGGAATAATCGGTTGTTTTTCCGCCGCTTGCGAGGCTGAGCTTGCCGTTGCTTGTCGAAAAATCCCCTGCGATGATTTTGCCGCTTATTTCCCAGGAATAATCGCCGCTTTCCAGGAATTCGATGTTCCCAAGCGAGTTTTCCCATTTTCCGATTATTTTTTCGTCAA
This sequence comes from Candidatus Iainarchaeum sp., assembly GCA_026396975.1. GTDB lineage: Archaea > Iainarchaeota > Iainarchaeia > Iainarchaeales > JAPLVT01. The sequence continues at coordinate 1,413 of JAPLVT010000090.1, read as the reverse complement.
TTTCGCTTGGCTCGGGAGTGGTTCCCTCTCTCCAGAGGACATATTTTTTTCCTTCAAGCATTTCGGTTAGGGAGAGCTTGTTTTCGGACGCTTCAACCATGAAAGTGACAAATATTACGTCTTCTTTTTTGATGTAAAAGCTTATCAGCGGCAGGCCGTTGTTGTTCCTGAACCAGTACTCGCATTCTGTTTGTTTCAGCCCGACTGTCGAGATGCATTTGTTGTCTTCAAAGATTTCAAAGCCGAGGCCGTCGCCGATCCATTTTCCAATGGCATTGCTTTTTGAGACAGCGTTGTTTTGCTCCGGCTGCCCGGTTACTTTTACTGCCGCAAAATCCGTTGCGGTGTTGCCCGTGATGTCTGAAACAAACAGCCCTATCAAATAGTCTCCTTCCGGCAGGAGGAAAACATCAATGCTTAGCCCTTGCTCTCCAACGGCGAGGCTGTCAAGTTTTTCCATGCCATAGCTCAGGGTCGACTGGCTGTAAAACTCGACGTACGGGGTGAAAACGTCTCCCTGCTGCAAAAGGAATTCTTTTTGGGTTGCTTTTCCGTTTTCTTCGGCTATTTCCAGGGCGCCTAAAAGCGAGCCGTACCTGTAGTCAAAGACAAGAATCGCGTTGAAAGGGTTCTGTTCCCCATTGCGGAGGTATTCTCCCTGGACTGTGAAGTAATAGTTTCCGTTTCCGAAAGACTGCAGCGGCGCGACAACTGTTTTTTCTCTGTTTGTTATTTCGGATGCAATCGGGGTCATGGTGTAGTCGATGTTGTTCGCCCCGTCAAAGAATTCCGGCAGTTTCCTGTCTCCTTCATAGTCGTGGTACACTTGTGTCAGCGGGTGCGAGTCTATCAGGAATACTTTGTCTCCCTGCAGGTAACCCAGGACCCTGAAAAGCGAGACAATGTTGTTTCCTGTTGCAGTGCCGTTGATTGTAATCGGGTTGCGAATGCTTGTTGTTTTGGATGAAACCGTTTGAATTGCAAGGCTTGGCGCGATAGTGTCTGTTTTTTCCAGTGAAATGTACTGTTTTACGAGTTCATCCCAGCCGGATTCCACCGCAAAAGAAGAGCCGTTCGGGTAATCGGGGTTGTATAGGATTTCGTCTTCGGGGAAATAAACAGTAATTCCTTTTGCGTAGGGATGCTCTTTTCCGTGGTATTCGGCAATAATCGCGCTTTCCACTGCTGTTTTCAGGCCTGAAGCCGATTGCCCTATTTCGGGGGAGCCTGTTTTTTGCCTTGCCAGGTCGGCGAAGTCAAGCAGGTCGTATGTGCTGAAGGATTTTATTACCGCTATTCCTGCGGGTGTCGCAAAATACTCTGAAAACAACAGGCTTTCGCCTATTTCCGGCCATTTTTGCCCGAGGTTTTTTTTCAGCGAGCCGATAAATTCTGTTGCGGCTGTGTTCACCG
>JAPLVT010000162.1 GCA_026396975.1 Candidatus Iainarchaeum sp. | reverse complement strand
TCCCGCAGGCTTGCTTTAACAGGGGAGGTGCCGATGTTGGCGTTTATTTTTGTGCGCAGCCCAGCTCCGATCGCAATCGGGCACAGGTTCTTGTGTTTCTCATTCGCGGGCAAAACCGCCCTGCCGCTTGCAATAAGTTTTCTTAATTGCGCGGCGCTAACAGGCTCTCCTTTCGCAGCGAGCCGCATTTCCCTGCTGATCTTCCATTCTCTCGCGGTTTCCAGCTGCGTCATTTTGCACCACCGAAAGCAGAAATTATTTTTTTTGCCGCTGCCTTCGGGTCGTCGCTGCAAATAATCGCAGAGATTACCGCAGCGCTGTCGGCACCCGCAACAATAACCTGCTTTATATTGGTCTCGTTAATGCCGCCGATCGCAGCCACGGGCAACCGGACCTTCTTTTTAATTTCTTTTATTAATCCGACCCCGCAGGGAGCGCCCGCATCGCTTTTCGTGCCAGTGGAAAAAATCGGCGAAACACTCACGTAATCCGCGCCGCCTTTCTGCGCCTGGAGCGCTTCCTTCGGATTGTGCACTGTTACCCCAATTATTCTTTTGTTGCCAAGGATTTTGCGCGCGATTACAAGCGGCATGTCGCCCTGGCCGATGTGAACTCCGCTTGCATTTGCCGCGAGCGCGACATCTATCCTGTCATCCACAAGAAACATTGCTTTTTTCTGCTTGCAGAGTTTCGCGATCTCCCGCGCCTCAAGAACCATTGCGGCAGTGCTTTTCATTTTTTCCCTGTACTGCACCAGCCTGCAGCCTGCAGCGAGAACGCTGCGCACGTCGGCGAGAACGCCCTGCATTGTGAGAGTGCTGTCTGTTACAAAGTACAATCCCGATATTTTTTTCATTTGTGAACACCGCTGGCGGAATTAATTACTAAATATAGCAAACAGCTTTTATTTTTGAACTTTTTATTGCTGTTTGCCATATGTGAAATGCAATTTATTGTTTAAATATTCAAGCATTTTACTATAGAACAATAATTAATAAAGCCTGGTTATAACACAGCAGAATCTTCAAAATTCTTCTATTTTCTGCATCTTTCTTACTGTTGCGCTGTCAAGTCTGTAAAGCGCGTCCAGCAAATGCTGCTTGAAAGCCCCGGGGGCATCGGCTTTTCGCGCCGCGAGCTCGCCGGCAATGCCGTAGCAGCTCAGTGCAGCCGCGCTGGCGGCGGCATAGTCACGTTCGACTGCAGCAAAGCAGCCGATGACAGATGCCGCCATGCAGCCTGTGCCCACAAATTCGCCCATGAGCGCGTGCCCGTTGCGCACAATGTAATTTCCGTGCGCTGCAGAAGCAACAACATCCTCTTTTCCAGTGACAGCGACAGTGTTGCTGTATTTGCGCGCAAGCGCTTTTGCTATTGCCGCAATGTCGCCGGGGACAGCGCCCGATTCAACGCCCCTCGTTGAAACATCCTCGCCCGCCATCTTTGCGATTTCGCTTTTGTTTCCCTTCAGGATGTCCACCCTGACTCTGCCCAGAATCTCGAGCGCTTTTTCGTTGCGCAGCTTCGTTGCCCCGGCGCCGACGACATCCAGCACCACGGGGTGCTTTTTCGCGTTGGCTTCTTTTGCCGCTGCAATCATGCTGTCGACGAGTTCAAGCGTTAGCGTGCCAATGTTGAGCACAAGCGCGCTTGAAATGCCCTGCATTTCCGCGCTTTCTTCAATCGCGTGCGCCATTACAGGCAAGCCGCCGACCATGCGGACAACATTCGCGCAATCGTAAATAGTGACCCAGTTGGTGATATGGTGCACCAGTGGCTTTTCAGCCCTGACCTTTTCCAGCAACGCTCCCGCGTCAACGCCTCTCTTCATAAGAAAGACCTTGTTAAAAAAGTTATTAAACCTCTGGCGTCAGAGACAAAGAACACCGGTTATTGTTTGGCTAATCCTTCTTTTATTTCTTTTGCGAAGCGCACGATGTTTGTTTTTCCAAGGGTTTCCTTTTCTATTACTCCCCTGTCAATCAGCCTTTGCACTACCCTGTGGCTTTTTACCTTGCCCATTCCCGGCAGCCGCGAAACCTCGGCCTGCAAGACCTTGCCGTTGTTTTCAATAAGCAGGTTCACAAGCTTTCTTTCGTCGGGGTTTAGGAAGCGGAGCATTACGCCAGCGATTTTTTTGACGTCCCTTTGCTTGCTTTCAATTTTTGATGTAACGAAAAAGAAGACAATTGCGCCGATTATTATCCCACTTAAGACAAAAACAGGCACGAGCTGCGTCAGGAAATTCAGCTGCAGCTCGTGCTGGCAGACCCCGTCGATTGTGCATACCTCTGATTTTGTTGCTGAGATTATGCTTGGCAGATAGAAAACAAGCGCGATAATGCAAATCAGGGCGACTCCGCCGGCGATAGCCCTCTTGTTGGAAAAATCTATCTTCAACTGCATGGCAATGATTTTTCTGGGAACAATTTTTAAAGGGAATTTCATGGTTTCACCAAACGCTATATATGGTTTCAGCCGCTATTCTTGCAGGTGATTTTGAAAATGCGGAAAAAAGTTTCGCTTAAGATAAAAGGAATGCACTGCAAAAGCTGTGCAAAAAACATTGAGGAATCGCTTTCGGAGCTGAAAGGCGTCGAGAAAGCCAGCGCAAGCTTTCCGGACGAAAGCGCAACGGTTCAATTTGATTCCGAAAAAACATCAATAGAAAAAATTGGGGGAGAGATAAAGAGGCTTGGATACGAGCCATCATCTTCCCCTTCAACCCTCCACAAGGGCAAGGGAAACGGAAAAACAACCTTGTGGCAGGGCATTATGTACGGGCTTGTCCCGCACATCGGCTGCATCGGATTCATCGGCGCATCGATACTTGGGGCAACTGTTGCAGTGGAATTCTTCAAGCCGTTGCTTTTGAACCC
>JAPLVT010000100.1 GCA_026396975.1 Candidatus Iainarchaeum sp. | reverse complement strand
ATCAGGGATTTGTACTACGCGCTGAAGCACACAATTGCCGACACGAACGAGAACACTTTTGAGGACCAGGCTGAGAGCGACCCGATAATCGAGGACATCGAGGCGTCAATAAACCTTCTGAGGGAAGAGCTGCATCTCGCGGCAAGCAGCAAGGGGGTAATTGTCGGCAATATGACAATAAAGGACGGCAAGGACAAAATTGACCTGACAAAAATGGGGAGCGGCGGCTGGGGAGTGCCGAGCAATGTTGAACCGGACAGGATTGAAATAAAGGACATCGACGCGGAATACGTGCTTTTCATAGAGAAAGACGCGGTCTGGAAGCGCTTCAACGAGGACTTGTTCTGGAAAAAACACAAGTGCATTATCATCACTGGCAGGGGGCAGCCGAGCAGGGCGGAAAGGCGCCTTGTGCAGCGCCTGAACGGCGAGTTCAAGCTGCCTGTTTTCGCGCTGATGGATGCAGACCCGTGGGGGATGTACATTTACAGCGTAATAAAGCAGGGAAGCATCTCTCTTTCATATAGCGAGGAAAAGCTCGCGACACCGGACACCAAATACATCGGGCTGACTGTTAAGGATGTCGAAAAATTCAAGATCCCGAAGGAAGTAACCATTAAGCTGAACCATCTGGATGTAAAGCGCCTGAACGAGATGAAGGGCTACGAATGGTTCAAGAACAAGCTCTGGCAGGAGGAATTCCAGCTCATGAAAGACAAGGCGATAAAGCTGGAGCTTGAAGCGTTAAGCAAGAAGGGGATCAGGTTCATCACGGAAGAATACCTGCCGCAGAAAATGAAGAGCAAGGATTTCCTGCCGTAACACGCCTAAAAGCAGTGGCTATTTCTTTTTCCTTATTATTCCGCTCTCGGCGTCTACTTCCACCAAATCGCCGTCCTTGAGCACCTGCGTTGCGATTTTTGTGCCAACCACGCAGGGAATCCTGAATTCCCTGCTTACTATCGCAGCATGGCAGGTAAGGCCGCCCACGTCAGTGACAATTGCAGCCGCTTTTGTCATCGCAGGCAGAAGGTTTGGGTTTGTTGCGTGCGAAACAAGAATATCACCTTTCTGCATTTTGAGCATCTCGTTGGGGTGGTTTATTATCTTCACACTGCCAACAGCATGGCCCGCGAAAGCTGGCGTGCCCGTGAATTCTTCTGCGGCTGTTATTTTCTCAGTTTTCACATTCCGCTTGTACCATTTCCTGGCTTCATCGCCAACAAGTATAGTGGGCTTGCCATTGACAGCGTAAAATACGCTGTACGCGATCCTCTTGTTTAGCATCTCAAAATCATTGAATTTGCCCGCGAGAGCGTCAAACAATTCCTGCCGTGCCATGTACCTTACCTGGTCAATTGTTATGCCAAGGCGCTTTCCTATTTCGCCGCAAAGCTTGTCAAATACGAAGCTGCCGAAGTACATCGCGTCCTTCCTGTACGCTTTTGTCTCAACCAGCCTGCGCGGGAAAGAGAAAATTATTTTTTCCTCGCGCGTGCCCGCTATTTTTTCAACCAGCTTTTTCTGGGTGGGCAGCATCTTTTTGTTCTGCTCCAGCTCGAGCGCAATATACATGGCGTTATCCATGTCCTCCTTCAGCCGCCGTATGAAATAGCCTTTCTCAAGCGCGGGGCCCTCGTACATGAAAAAAATCCATAGGTATTTCTTCCAGTGGGCGGTAAGGACCGCATCGAATTCTTTTGAAACTGCCGGCAGCTCTTTTTCAATTTTTGCGGCATTGTTTTGCCTGAAAAACGAAGAGAGTTTTTTATCCGCAAGCAACATGTCCAGCAGCCCGAGGAAGCCGCGCTTCTACTCGATCAGCACGCTTTCCTTAGTCGGCTGGCTGAGCAGCGCGAAAGCCTTTCCAGTGTCAATATCCATGCGCTTTAGCGCGATTTTTTTGCCAAGGAGCCGCTTTAACTCGTTGCTTATGAACTCGTCAACGAACTCCGTCACAAGCGCGAGCAGGCCGCTATAGTGCGAGCGAAGGTAGGAGTCGTGTATTTTCCTGAAAATAGCCGCGAGCTCGCTGTCGGATTTTTTTGAGAGGTCTGCTGCAAGGACACCGGCTGCAACAGCGAAGTATTCCGCTGTCGTGCTGTCGATTGAATCAAGGTAGCCCGCGAACCATTTGGGGTCGGAGATGGCGCGCTCAGCAACCCTTTTCCCCGAAAGCGAGAATTGCTTCCGCTTCGCAAGCAGCTCGACGTTCCTGTTCTCGTACTTCACGCCGGCCGGAGTCGGCACGGCGGGGTCGCCGAATTCGCTGATGTAAGTGAGGAAATCGAAGTTCTGCATCGGGTGGATGCGCCGTATTTTCTCCCAGACAAACCATTGCTTTTTCACATCAACCACAATCCCTGCTTTGCGCTTTCTCCAATACTCTCGCAAGCCCCTTGCCTGCATCGACCTCCACCAAATCGTTGTCATGCAGCACCTTTGAAGCGAATTTTGTTCCAACCAGGGTTGGGATTTTAAGTTCCCTTGCGATTATTGCGGCATGGCAGGTAATACCGCCGGTATCAGTGACAATCGCGGCTGCTTTGCCCATTGCGGGCAGCATGTCAGGCTCTGTTGACATAGAAACAAGAATGTCGCCTTTGTTCATTTTGCCCATTTCCCCTGCGGAATCAACGCGCTTCACCAAGCCCTTGGCAAAGCCGGGGTAAGCAGTGCTCCCAGCCAATTCCTTTATGTTCGGGTCAACGCGCAGGGAATCAGTTATGCTCTTGATTACAACACTTGCTTTTTCCCCCGACAAGACCTC
>JAPLVT010000033.1 GCA_026396975.1 Candidatus Iainarchaeum sp. | reverse complement strand
CAGCACCGCGGACATCACGCACGAGAAATGGCTTGCGCACGTGAAAGAAAGCATTGTTGAGGAAGAAAACGGCTGCTTCAAGGCAAAAAACGCGAACGTTCACTTCATTGTCGGAACGGAAATACAGTGCTCTGATTTGGTGCACAACCTTGTTTTTCTGCCGGACCTGTCCGAAGCCCAGAACCTGCGCGGGAAAATAAAGAATTTCGGGATTCTTGACAGCTGGGGCTGCGGAAGGCCAAGGCTGAGACTTAGCAGCGAAATGCTTGCCGAGAAAGTTTCAGAATGCAACGGCATTGCAGGGCCAGCTCACGCGTTCACGCCGTATTTTTCCGTTTACGCGCACTTCGACTCAATCGCCGCGTGCTACAAATCGCAGGCGAAGAGCATTCATTTTATTGAACTGGGATTAAGCGCGGATTCATATTTTGCGGATTTGATTCCCGACAACCGCGATTACCAGTTCCTGACCTGCTCGGATTCCCACTCGCCGTGGCCGCACCGCATCGGAAGGGAATTTACAAGAATAAAGATGCGGGAGCCTTCTTTTAAAGAACTGAAAAAGGCGCTGGAAAAAAAAGATGAAAAGCTTGTGACCTTGAACGCGGGCCTGGACCCGCGCGAGGGAAAATACCATCTCACGGCGTGCAACGACTGCCACGAGAGATACGCTATGCAGGAGGCACTGCGGCTGCGCTGGCGCTGCACCAAGTGCGGAGGCGCGATAAAAAGGGGCGTGCGGGACAGGATAACAATGCTTGCAAGCGGCAACATGGAAGAAAAGCACCCTGCTTTCAGGCCGCCTTATTTGCATTTGCTGCCGCTAGCGGAAATAATACAGCTGACGCTTGAGGCGAAAAAGGTTGAGAACAATGTTGTGCAGTCGATGTGGCGCGACTTTGTGGACCGGTTCGGGAACGAGATTTCGGCGCTTGTGGACACGCCTGCAGAAGAACTGGCAAAGGTTGACGCGCGTGTCGCAGAAAGCGTGGCTGCTTTCAGGAAAGGGCTTGTAACATACCTTCCCGGCGGGGGCGGAGAGTACGGCAAGCCGTTCATCTGCAAGAGCGAGGAGGGGCTAGAGCGAAAAAATAAAGAGATTGAAAGCGGATTGGCCGAAGGCGGCAAAGCGGGCCAGAGCACTCTCGGCGAATTCTAAAAAAAACATTTACCTTACGTAGCTCGGCCCTTCCGTGCAGGGCTTTTCCTCTTCCTGTTCCTCGAACTGCTTTGCGAGCTTCTCGAAGGCTTCCTCGATGGCTTTCGCTTCTTTTTCAATGCCGTGCATGTCTACCTTGAAGCCGAATTTGCGCACTAAAAGTTCTATGAGCTGCTTTGCTGCCCCGTGGTCGCCGTAAATAAGCTGCGCGTTTGTTTCGCCCATCAGGCAGACTGCTTCGATGCCGAACTGTTCCCCGATTCCGGGAATAAGCCCTGCGGCTCCGCTGATAAGGCCCTCTTTTTTGTCGACCTTTGCGCCGAGCGCTGAGAATTCCTGCAAAAGGTTCCTGTTCGCGGCCGCGACAACTATGTCGGGGTGCTTTTTCTCCATTCTCGTGTTGCCGATGTTAATGCCCGCGAGCGCGATAATCCTTTTTACGCCCAATTGCTTTGCCGCTTTCACAATCTCTGTTGCGAACTCGTAGTGGTCTTTTGCGCCGCTGACCCTGAAGTCAAGAGAGGGCTGCACGGGCCCTGTGAGGAAAACAAAATCCTGGCTCTTGTATTTGTAGGCGTGCAGCTCGTCTTTTATCATATCTATCAGGCCGTCCTTTGTGTGCGCCGAGGGCGGGAAGC
>JAPLVT010000055.1 GCA_026396975.1 Candidatus Iainarchaeum sp. | reverse complement strand
TCTTTCGGGGCAATCATTTTCGCCTGGTTCAAGGAAAGATTGTTTCTTCCCGCAATCTCTTTGAAAAAATCCTCCATCATCGCATGACCGCACTGGTTTTGGAATTTTCTCTCAAATTTCCAGAACCCAAGGGCGCGCAGCACATGGAACAGGTATTTTTCACCAGGGCTTAACCGCAGTTCCCCTTCCATTTTTAGCTGCTGCTCCCTCAACCTTTCAGCAGCGCATTTTTTTTCTTCCAGAATTTTTTTAATCCCAGTCTCTTTTTCAGGCAATGCGCTTAAGCGCTTTTCAATGTCAGAGGCCGCCCAACCCGGACCATCATAACCAAAGGCAATCCAACCGTACTTCTTTGCGTGCCCTTGGATTTCTTTGCCGCCCGGCAGGCCTTGCAATTGCCTTAGCCTGAGCTCAAGCAATTCAAGCTCTTCCCGCTTGGCGCTGGTCAACTCAGGGGGGGTTGTCAGCACCTGAAAGAATTCGCCCTTTTTCGGGTTGCTGGCGCCCAGCTTTTGCGCAAGAATTGCCTCCAACTCTTTCGACAAAAGGGGTTCCTCCATCTCCAGTATTGTGCCCATGGCGCTCCAGGTCATTAAGCGCAGGAAGCAGTTCAGCCAGTTTTCCCACCTTTTGAACAACTCTGCCCCGTCCAAGCGCTTTAGCTGCCCGCCTGAAAGCGCCTCGGCTGCTTTCAGCATAGCGGGGATTTCTTTTTTGTTGACTTCGACAATTTTATCCAAAAATTCCCTGCGTTCTTTCAATTTGCGCAGAATTATTCTTCCCGCCCTGCTGAAGCTCCCTTCGGTCACCAAGTAACTGAATTCATTGTTTTTATACCAGCAGGCAATAACCCCATCTGTGACTCCAAGTTCCCTGCAAACGTGCTGCGCGCTCAGCCAATAAATGGCCGTCGGGTATATGTGGCCCTTTTTCTCGTGCTCAAGCTCGAGCCAGCGCCCAATAGCATTTGCAGCCATATTATACATCTACCCCTGTTTTCCTTAAATCTCCGACTATCTGGCTGATTGAAGTGAACCGAATGCCATTAATGCCGGCTTTCTTCGCGGCTTCAACGTTCGCGGCATCATCGTCAATGAATGTTATTTTCTCCGGCTTTACTTTAAAGCGCTGCTGGACCAGCTGAAAAATCTTGGGGTCAGGCTTCTTGACGCCGACCCTGCCGCTTACTATCTGCTCGTCAAACAGCTTCGGCAGACCGAACTTTTTCTCGAAAACAGCGTGGGCCTCGCTGTTCTGGTTGCTCAAGAGCACGACCTTGTACTTGCGCTTCAGGCTTTTAATAAGCCGCCTCATGCCCTCCCTTTCCTTTACCACTTCAGTAAAGTAGTCGCCTTTTGCGAAAACTCCACCCAAGTCAAAGGCGATAATTCCCTTTTTGGACTGGAACAAAAGGGTCTTCAGCAGGTAACCTGCAAAAGCAGCCGCAACTATCCAAAACAACAGGTCATCCATGCCATCCGCCTACTTGTCAATCCTGACCATTATCTTGCTCTCCCAGTCGTCGATAACGCCCTTCTTGTAACCGTAATCGAAGAAACCTTTCAGCGCGAAGCCGCCGAGCGCAAGCCCCGCAAGCAAAAAAACGCTTTCCAGCCGCATGGCTGCAAAGAAAGAGATTGCGGAAGCTGCTCCAAGCGCTGAAGCTGAAAGGAGCATTCGCGCTTTCTCGGCCTGCTTATCAAGATACAGGTGGCCCCACTCCCGCCTGTTTTTGGCCTCAAGCTGCTTGGGGTCAAGCCGAACCTGTATCTGGTCGCCGTACACAAGTTTATTAGGCATTGTTCACTTCACTCAGTTAATAAGATAGTGCATGGGACCTAATTAAAGGGTTTGCCCGTTGTACAACGGTTTGGGTGAAATTCAGCCTTCGTGGGCTATGTTTTCAAGGGTGAAGGGAATCAGCTTCTGCTCGGCCCTGCGCAGGTGCTCCTGGAAGGCGCTCGGGCTCAGGCCCGCGAGCTTTGCGAGCCGCTGTATTTCTGTGCGCTTCGGGAAATCGTAGTAACCGTTCTTGTACGCGAGCAGTATGGCTTTTTTCTGTTTCTCTGTAAGGTCGGGCAAAAAGTGCGGGATGTAAAAGTCCCTGATTTTCTCGTTGCTGATGCTCTGCACATCAATCTTCACCCAGCGCTGGGCTGTTTTGAGGAAGCGCGTGAGAACTTTTTTGTTAAGGGCCGCGACCTCCAGGTACTCGAAACCGTCGGGCTTGACTATTATCGGCTTGACAAAAATAAGCTCGGGGTCCAGGTACATCTGCAGGTGCGAGGCGCCTTTTTTCGCGACAATCGTATAGACCACGAGGTTGCCCTCGAATTCGAGGTTCAGGTACCTTGGGTTGCCCGAAATTTCCTTCAGGTATGCCACAACGCTCTTTTTTTCGCCCAGCACAATGTGCGCAGATGTTAGGAATATCTTGCCGCCCTTCGCGAACCTGTTGAGCGGAAAGGTCAGTATTGTCAGCTTGTACTTTTGGGCAAAAGGGATTACCGCGCTTCCCTCATGCCAAAATTTCATCTTGAGGGTCCACATGCGAAAAAATAAAGGAAAAGGCAAATTTAATGCTTTCTGTCAACAAAAAGTAGCAGGCATTTTTATGAAAACAACAACGGCTTTTGTTACATGCAAAAGTTCGGTCGAAGCGCGCAAAATCGCGCGTGCGCTGCTCCGCAAAAGGCTTGTTGCCTGCGCGAACATAATCACCGGAGTTCACTCGGCTTACTGGTGGAAAGGAAAAATCGAAAAAAGCAAAGAGGCGCTGCTGATGCTGAAAACGAGAAAAAACTTGGCGCAAAAAGTTGCTGCAGAGATCGGGCGCTTGCACAGCTATCAGCTGCCAGTAATCGAGTTCTTTGAAACCAGCATGAATAGAAAGGCAGAGAAATGGGTTGAAAAAGAAACAATCCGCACAAAAAAATAAAATTGGAAAAAGAGCGCAGCAAAGCGGGCTGGAAAAAAAACAAAAGGCTGAGTCACTGCGGCGCCTTGTAGCCCACTATCTGTTTGAGGTGCTCCACTACTTCCGGATTCTGCAGAGTTGTGGCGTCGCCCAGCTTTTCGTTTGCAAGCATGCCCCTCAGGAAGCGCCTCATTATCTTGCCGCTCCTTGTTTTTGGCAGCGCGTCGACAAAGTAGACCTTTGCAGGCCTTGCAGTAGGGCCAATCTGCTTTCCGACGTGCTGGATTATTGACTGCTCGCATTCCGGGCACGCTTTCGCGTGCGGCTTGAGCACTGCGAAAACAACTGGCACCTGGCCCTTGATTTCGTCTGGCATTGGCACCACGGCGCTTTCCACGACGTCGCTGTGCAGCGTTATGGCGTCTTCCACTTCCGCGCTGCTGAGCCTGTGGCCTGCAACCTTCATTACATCATCAACCCTGCCGGTAACCCTGATGTTTTCCTTGTCAAACCACTTCGCGCCGTCGGAGGTGAAGTAAATGTTTTTGCCGTACTCGCTCCAATAAGTCTCAACGTATTTTTCGTCATTGTTCCATATTCCCCTGAGCAATCCTGGCGGGAACGGGGGCTTGAAAACCAAAAAGCCGGTGTCCTCGGCTTCAACCGGCTTTCCCCTATCGTCAAAAATATCGGCTTTTGCTCCGGGAAAAACCCTGCCTGCAACAGTCGGAATGAAAGGGCCTATGCCTGGCAAAGCGTTGATTAGAGTGCCGCCTGTTTCAGTCTGCCACCAGGTGTCTATGACAGGGCATCTTCCGCCGCCGATGGTGTTGAAGTACCACATCCAGGCTTCCTCATCGATAGGCTCGCCGACAGTTGCAAGCAGCCTAAGCGTTCCGAGGCCGTGCTTTTTCACCCAGTCGTCGCCCATTTTCTTCCACATCCTGATTGCTGTTGGTGCGGTGTAGAAAACGCTGACCTTGTATTTTTCTATGATGCCCCAGATCCTTCCCCAGTCCGGGAAATCAGGGCTTCCCTCGTAAATAAGCTGCGTTGCGCCAACTGCAAGCGGCCCGTAGCAGGCGTAAGTGTGCCCTGTCACCCAGCCGATGTCAGCTGTGCACCAGTAAATGTCGCCATCGTGAAGGTCAAAATCCCAGAGCGTTGTCCAGTAAGCCTGCGTCAAATATCCGCCTGTGTCGTGGATGATTCCTTTTGGCTTTCCGGTTGTGCCTGAGGTGTAGAGAAGGAAAAGCGTTTCGTTCGATTCCATGCGCTCGGGCTCGCAGTTCGGCTTTTCTTTTGCGAGCAGCTCGTGGTACCAGTAATCCCTGCCGCCCTGCATGTTAACCTTGTTGCCAAGGCGCTTCACCACAATCTGCTTTTGGACGCATGGCATTGCGGCAGCGATGTCGGACTGCTCCTTGAGGTTTATTTCCTTTCCCCTGCGCCAGTAACCGTCGCAGGTGATAATGACCTTTGCCTCGCTGTCCTCAACCCTTGCTTTTAGCGCTTCGCCGCTGAAGGCGCTGAAAACAACATTGTGTATTGCGCCGATGCGCGAGCATGCGAGCATCGCTGCCATTACTTCGGGAACCATTGGCAGGTAGATGCTCACCCTGTCGCCCTTCTTTATCCCAAGGGAACGCAGCGCGTTAGCAAGCTTGTTGACTTCCTCGTGCAGCTGCCCGTAGGTAATAGCCCTGCCTTTTTCCGCAGTTGGCTCGGGCTCCCATAGTATGGCGACCTTGTCTTTTTTTGCGGGCAGGTGCCTGTCAAGGCAGTTGTAGCTGATGTTTATTTCGCCGCCGACAAACCACTTGAAGTAAGGCGCATTTTCCTCGTAAGCTTTGCTCCAGGGCTTGAACCAGTGCAATCCTTCCTTCGCCTTTTTTTCCCAGAAAGCAGCCCTGTCTTTCTCCGCTTCCGCGTAAATCTTTTCGCTGTTCGCCCAGGCGCGCTTTTTCATCTGCGCGTTCGGCCAAAAAACGTGCTTCTGCTTTTTGTCCTCCACAACCCACATGCTGCCCTTTGGCATCAAAACCACTGTTTCCTTTTCAATTAAGAATTAATCAAAGAACTAAAAATGCCCGCCAATTTAAAAAATTGCTAAATATGGTAAAGAAAGTAGGGTTTTTATTTGTTCCTCAGCCCAAGGCTGGCGCTTAGAGAAGCAGCGGCAGCACCAAAAGGCTGACTATTGTCATCAGCTTTATGAGAATGTTCATGGACGGGCCGGCGGTGTCCTTGCACGGGTCGCCGACAGTGTCGCCGATTACAGCTGCCTTGTGGGCATCGCTTCCCTTTCCCCCAAAGTGCCCTGCTTCAATAAACTTTTTCGCGTTGTCCCAGGCGGCGCCGCTGTTCGCCATGAAAACCGCTAGCAAAAAGCCTGTCGCAATCGCGCCCGCCAAAAATCCGCCCAATGCTTCCACACCGAACGCAAGCCCGAAGGCGATTGGGGCAAGAATCGCAAGCAAGCCAGGGGTTACCATTTCCCTGAGGGAAGCGCTTGTGCTGATTGCAATGCACTTCTCATAATCAGGCTTCGCTTTGCCGCTCAACAATCCCTTTATCTGCTTGAACTGCCTCCTGACCTCTTCAACCATTGCCATAGCAGCCCTTCCCACACTGCTCATCGCGAAAGCGCTGAAAACAAACGGCATCAGGGCACCCATGAGCAGCCCCACGATAACAACCGGCTTGCTCAGGTCAATCGACGGCAAGTGTGTTATTTGGATGAAGGAAGCGAACAAGGCAAGCGTTGTGAGAGCGGCGCTGCTTATCGCAAAGCCCTTGCCGATAGCAGCGGTGCTGTTGCCGACTGCATCGAGCATTTCAGTGCGCTCCCTGACTTTCTTGCCCAGGCCGGCCATCTCGGAAATGCCTGCGCTGTTATCGCTGACACTGCCGTAAGTTTCAGCGCTCAGTGTTATGGCAAGCGTGCTCAACATTCCAACTGCAGCAATTGCGACTCCGAACAATCCAGCGAAATAGTATGAAACAAGTATTGCGCCTGAAACAACAATAATGTAAACCGATGTCGAAAGCATCCCCGTGCTCATGCCGGTGATGATGTTTGTGCCTGCGCCTGTGCGCGCTGCTTCAGCAATCATCTGGGTCGGCCTGTGGTAGGGGGAAGTAACGAACTCCGTGAAATAGCCGATTATTATTGCCACAACAAGCCCTGCGAGAATCGCGTAAAATAATCCATACATTCCGACGAAAAGGTCTATGAACATGAAGGAAAAAATCGCCATTGCGACTGCCGCGAGAAGAATGCCCTTATCAATAGCAGAAAAAATATTTCCCTTCTTTGCCTTGACCCACGCGGTGCCAAGAATCGAGGCGATTATTCCGACGCCCGAAAGCGCAAGCGGGATTGCTGCGCCTTTCGCGCCGAGAATTGCACCGTTAGCGCCCACCGCGGTAACCCCAAGAACCATTGCCGCGATAATCGCGCCGACATAGCTCTCGAACAAATCAGCGCCCATTCCCGCGACATCACCGACGTTGTCGCCGACGTTGTCGGCAATGACAGCGGGGTTGCGCGGGTCGTCCTCGGGAATTCCTTTTTCGACCTTTCCGACAAGGTCTGCGCCGACATCGGCGCCCTTTGTGAATATTCCGCCTCCGACCCTTGCGAAAAGCGCGATGCTGCTCGCGCCGAAACCGAATCCGAAAAGCAATTGCGGGTCTCCTATGAGAAGATACAAAAGCGTTATCCCGAACAAGCCCAAGCCGACGACGGCAAAGCCGCTTACAAGACCGCTGGCGAAAGCGACGTCAAAGCCTTTCTCAACGCTTTTCATTGCCGCCTGTGTCGTCCTGCTGTTGGCCGCTGTCGCAGTGCGCATGCCGATGTTGCCCGCCGCGATTGAAAGAACCGCGCCGAAAACAAAAGCCACTGCGGTTATTGCGCCAAGGCCTAAGAAGAGAAGTATTGCGACAACCGCGATGAAGACCGCGAGCATTTCATACTGCTTGCGCAGGTAAGTCATTGCGCCGAGATGGATGAGGTCGCTTATTTCACGCATTTTCGCGTTGCCCCTGTCCCTGCGCAGAATCCAACTGCGCTTGTACAGTGCAAATAGAATCGCCAGCAGCGACAAGGCCAGTACTATATAAAGTGAATTAACAACAGCTTCATTCATCTGCTAAAATAAGAGAAATTGCCATATTTTAACCTTTTGGGGGGCGTGGAAAAAAACCCTCAAGGATAGTCCTGCCTGCTTTCTTCAGCCTAAGAACAATCCGACAATTCCCCCGCGCTTTTCGGCCCGCTTCTTCTGCTTCAAGAGTAATCCTGCAATTTCCCTGTTCGCTTTGGCCTGTTTTCTTCCTTTGCACCTGAAAAAACTGCGTCAGCCTCGCCATCGCCGGAAAGCAACGCCGCAACCTTTTCGTTTTCCCCCTCGGCAAGAAGGTCGAAAACCCTCCGCACGTCGAAGGCATCGCCGAACTTTGTTTCGGCAAGGTTTTTCTGCAGCAGCTCGAAGCCCATTGTGCTGACGCTTTTTTTCTCCAGCTGCAAAGCCCTCAGCTCCGCCAGCTTTTCCTTGAAGGCTGTTTCCTCAAAAGACCTGTCAATGGAAAGGACAGCCCTGCCGGCAAATTTCCCCTTGAGGGAGCCCAAGTCAATGTCGGAAACCGCAAGCCCTTTCGCAAGAGTTCCCTTCAATTTCAGCTTTACCAGCGGCTTCTCGCCCGAGCCGCACTTCTCAAGCAAGCCCTGAAGCTTTTCTTCCGCTTCCGCGAGGACTTTTTCCGCGTCGGCACTCTTGAACTCGATTGCAGTGTAGAAAAACTTCCTTTGCCCGGGAAGAGGAACAAACCTGATCTTTTTGTCCACTGTATCAAAAATGCTAATTCCTTTCTCCTTCTCGGCTTCAAGCCTTTTCATCTGCGTTATCACAGTGCTGCCGCAGACCAGAAAGTTTTTTTCCTTGAGGTTCTTGTCGCTGAACCAGTGCAAGTGCCCGTCCACAATAAGGTCGAAGCCTTTCGGCAGGTCACCGAGGGAAATGCTTGCAATCATCTCGTCGTCAAAAGGCAGGAATTCCTTTATGCTCTGGTGCAGCAGCAAAACATTCACGGCGCCGCGCTCGGGCTGCGGGCTCCACAGGCGCAGTGCGTCAAGCGCCTTTTTCTCGGGCACACCGCTAAGACCGTGCACAACAACGCGCTCGCCGCCAAGCTCGAATTCCGCTTTAGCCGCGTGCAAATATACCAGGCAGCCGGCTTCCTGCAATACCTCAAGAGCATTCTTGAAATCCCTTGACCTGAACTCGTGAGTGCCGGCAATCGCAATCACAGGAATGCAGCCCGTGCACTCAAAATCTTCCTCGGCTTCACCCTTGAGCTTTTTCACGGAAAATTTTTCTTTAGTTTTTTCGCCCCGCATGATGGAAAACAGCCTGAACGCACCCAGCCATGTTTCCTGCGGCGGCACATCCGAATCAAAAATGTCGCCCGCAAGAAGAAGCAAGTCCGCTTTCTCCGAAAGCGCGAGCCCGAAAGCAACTTTCGCCTGCTCGAAAGCTTCCTGCTCGCGCTCGGTTCCCTTCCCGAAACCGAGGTGCAAATCAGATGCGATTGCTATTTTCATAAGACTAACCGAATTAATTTATACAAGGTGCTTATTTTAATTATTAGGGAAAAGGCATGGTGAGGATACTGTTCGTTGTGAACGCGCATCCTGGCGAGGCATTCGCAATGATGGTTGCGCAGTTAGCAGCAAAGGAATTCGGAAAAGAAGGGTTTAGGGTACTGCGGATGGGAAGGGAGAAGATTCCTGGGAAACCGCAGGGCAATGAATTGATTTGGGCTAAAATCAATCCTAAGGACACGATGCTTGGAAAAATATTGAAAATGCCTGCTGGCCAGAAGATTGACCCCAAAAAAGCCTGGGCTGGGCATCTCATACCGGTACAGCTTGCTCATGACACAAAGGCCAGCATTACATACAACTGGCATTGCAGCCCCCCTGCGGGTCTTGATTTGGAACACCCAGACACTACAGCGTTCTGGATTACACCAGATGTTTTTATAACTCATAAACTAATGAGGTGCGTTGAAATTAATGCCATATTCAAAGCAATGCCGCCGAAAATTCTGGCAAAGGTTATGGAAGCGACACCGGAAGAAGCGTGGAGAAGGTTAGCAATTCAAAAATACGCCCTAGAACAGACATCGGTAAAAGCAATGCGTGAGGCAGGGCTTCACCCTGAAAAGTTTGCTGTTGCAATTGCCGCGAAGATAAGGTATGAGATTGGATTGCACCAGGCCGGGGAAAAATTGCCCATCTTGACAAAAGGTACAGTGGGAGAAGTGAAAACAATAAGAATAAGGCTGCCGCAAAAAAGGGTAACACGCAGGTTATTGAGGGGAGAATACAGAAGGAGACCAAGATAATTCAGAACAGGCCAAGGGGAAAGGTATGGCGAGGTTGTTGTTAATTTGGAAGCCGCATGCGAATGAAATATTTGCAGGTCGTGTAGGGCGACTTATCAAAAGGCTTGGGCTGCTTGAAGGGCATGAAACGCTATTGGAACCTGGCTCGGATAAATCGCTGATTGGGCAAGTAATGAGATCCCCCAAGGGGCAGCGGATTGATTTTCAAGAAGTGGAACATATTGTTAAGCATGGCATACTGGCAGGAGGGAGAAGGCTCATTGAAAAACACAACCCGGATATTGCATACGCTTTTCATTGCAGCCCGCCTGCAGGCGGCTTAGAACGCCCTGACAGCCAGGCTTTTTGGATTACAACTTATTATAGCAGCAAGGGCGTTCCGATAAGGTGCATTGAAATCAACACTCTATTCAAGTTGCTGCCGCCAAAAATACAGCGAATTATAAAAAGCAGGACAACTCAGGCAGCATGGGACTCAGGCCGAGTATATAAATACGCAATGCAGACAACAGCCGATAGGGAAATGCGGCTGCTTGGACTAACGCCAGAAAAATTTGCAATTGCGATTAGCGCACTAATCAAAAAAGACATCAGATTGCACGAGGCAGGACATGAACTGCCTTTTGCACAGGGCACTGTTGGAGAAGTGAAAAGCATTGTGGTACGACCACTGCAAAATAGAGCCTCCCGAAAAGTGCCGAGAATAAAATGCAGGAGAAGACGGCTGTAGAATAGTTCGCGGTAAAAAAAAATCAAAATAGCCTTTTGAGCGTTCCCTGCAGCTCTTTTTTCGCTTCTACGAGAAGCTTTTTCCCGTCAGATGTAATGCTGTAAACAGTCCTGTTGCCATCCTCTTTCGCGCTCACGAAACCCCTGGACTGCAGCTTGTACAAAACAACGTAGGCGCTGACGTTGCCGGGAAGGAAGCCGAATTTTTTTTCAATCTCCTTCCTAAGCACGTAGGCGTGGCTGGGCTTTTTGCGCAGCAGCGCGAGAATGTAAATCCAAAGCAGCTCGACGCCCAGCTTCACCTTGAAGCGCTGGAACTCCCTGCTTTCCTTGACACCCGGCATTGGAGAATAAAATGCGGGAAAAGGTTTAAATAGACTTAACACTATTTTATAATTGTAAAATATTTTATGTTCGTGAAATAAATAGGGGAAATTTAAAAACGGGGGGGGAATTCTATGGCTGGAAAAATAAAGGTTGCGGTTGCAGGAATAGGCAACTGCGCAAGCTCTCTTATTCAAGGCGTGGAGTACTACAAAAACGTCGCGGCCAATGACGAATTGGTTCCGGGGCTGATGCACAATGTCCTTGGCGGCTACAGAATCAGCGACATAGATTTTGTCGCAGCCTTCGACGTCGACAAGAGAAAGGTCGGCAAGCCGTTGAACAAGGCGATTTTCGCGCTGCCGAACAACACAAAGGTCTTCCAGGAGAAAATTCCGAAATGGGGGAATGTTATTGTCCAGAAGGGACCTGTGCTTGACGGCGTTGCCGAGCATATGGCAGAGTACCCTGAAGATGTGGCTTTCAGGATCGACGAAAAGCAGAAGCCAGTGGACGTAACAAAAGCGCTGAAGGAAAGCGGCGCGGAAATACTCATGAACTACATGCCCGTGGGGTCGCAGCAGGCGGTGGAATATTACGCACAGGCCGCACTGGACGCCAATTGCGCTTTAATCAACTGCATGCCAGTGTTCATTGTTTCTGAACCGAGTTGGGAGAAGAAGTTCAGGGACAAAGGAATACCCTGTGCCGGTTGCGATATAAAAGCTCAGGTCGGAGCCACAATAACCCACAGAGTCCTCGCAAAGCTTTTCGCAGACAGGGGAGTCAAGATCACAGGCACGTACCAGCTGAACGTCGGAGGAAACACGGACTTTTTGAACATGGCAAGGCACCACAGGCTTAAGAGCAAGAAGATTTCGAAGACAGAGGCAGTGCAGAGCATTCTGCCCGCGCCGCTGCCCGCGGACAAAATCCACATAGGGCCGAGCGATTACGTGCCTTGGCTGAAGGACAGGCCTTGGACAGGGGAACAAGCTGTGCTTTAACTTCAATATCCGCATATCTGATGAAGCATCCGCCGCAGCATTATCCTCCAGACCTTGCCAAGCAGATGATTGAGGAGTTCATCAAGGGAGAGCGGGAGCGCTAGGCTCAAACTTGTAAAGGGCTTGAACGTAATCAGGCAATTCCTTTAGAATTGCCTCGTCTTTTTTTATTTTTATTAACGCCCAAACCAGTTCTAATGGAATCCATGTTTCCTTCCGCCTAAAATGCTCCATCTGCCTCTTGCTGTACCTTGCTTCTGTAAAGCTGTTTATGCAAGCGGCTAATTTTCTGTCAGCCCCAATTTTTTCCTTTACTTCTTCCATCAGCTTGCAAACTGCATCTGATTCAAACCTGTGAAATTTGCTGATATCCAAAACACAGGACTCCAATCGAGATTGTTTTAGCGGATTCAAAAAGCCAATATTGCGGTAGAAATTTACTACTGATTTCTGACTCGTTATTGTAAAATAAACCGTATTTTTCTTAGAGTTAAAGCCGCCTGAATATTGCCTGCTCACAACTTTGGAACAGGAAACACCGAAAAAGTTTAACAGTTTTATTATCTGACGCAGAAAAGCGATGCCATTTTCCAGAATCCTTGGGTCCTTGTTCATAAATAACGCTGTCTGAAACCCGTGACCCACTTTAGATTTTCTATAAGGTGTTCCAGCCTCAAAACTGAAAAAAACTCTCAAAAACTCTTTCTTTATCTCTCTGCAGCCATTCATTATCCAATTTGGGGCAAGGAACTCTTTTTCGGTCTTGTTCCCTGCAGGTGCCCCGGCAAGAATCAGAATCCTTGCAACAACCGCAGAGTGAACAATTGCTTTGTAAGGTTGCTTCCTCCAATTGCTGTGATTTGGGGTATACGCTTGCACTTTCCCGGTCACTCCAAAAACCAGCTTGATGAGGAAGAGAAACCAATCGCACTCAATCTTATTGCTCGAGTAAAGAATTATTTTCCTAGTTCTCGGCCGACCGTCGTGCGTATACCATTCGATGTGGCCATCTGACATTAATGCAGCGATGATTGCCGCAAGTTCAGATGAAGCGCATAACGGCAAAATCTTCTTTGCTAATTCTTTACTCTTATTTTTAATCCTTGGAAACGCTTCCATAAGTTGCTCAAAGGTTACAACCGCTTCCTCCATCAGCCCACCAATAGAATTCCGCTTTTGGCTTTTAAAGCGATTTTGGAAGAGCGGATTTCCGCTAATCCACCCAAAGGGCAGTGGAAGAATTTATCAAGGGCGAAAGGGAACGCTAGCTGCTCGTTCCATGCAAAAAATTATGCGCGGGCGATTCGCCAATAGCCGCGTTTTCGGAATTAACGGGATTCGCACAATTCGAACGGCGAGATTGTTTCTTTCCCGAATTTTTTCATTGTCTCTGCAAGGCGCTCCCGCTCTTGCGCCAGGTGCAGGCAAAATGCCTCCGGAATGTTGTCTTCTTCTTTGAAAACCGCTTCAACGCGGTCAAGCTTTTCAAGAAGCTTTTTTGCGCGAACCGAAAACTGCTTCTCATAATCCGCTTTGGGGTATTCCTTGTTGAAGATTTCTCGGAACAGGCGCCGCAGATCCTCGAAAACCGGGATAAAACCCATTGGAGTCTCAATTGCGTTAAACTCGTTGTGAACGCGGCCTTCCATCCACATGAGCCAGACTTTTTTGTCGGTCTTTTGGTTCAAAAGCCTGCCGCCTTCCTTCAAAAAATAGTTTGTCGCAAAAACCAGCGGCGGGCTGTCCAGGTCGCTGCCGAACTTCAGGTGGTTTTCAATGTAAACGCCCAAAGGCACTGTCAAAAATTCGATGTTTGACATAGGGTTGTGCTTCCGCACTCCGGCGGCGCCGAGCGTTGCGGCTGTTGTTTCGGATTCCAGCACAGCGCCAATGAAAACACCGTGCGCCCAGCTCAGTGACTGCAGGACAGGCACGCTTGTGTCGGAATCCCTTCCGCCGTAAATAAAACCGCTGACGGGAACGCCTTCCGGGCTATCCAGGTTCGGGTCAACGTTTTCCAGTCCCTTAAGGGAAATTGTGTAGCGCGCGTTCTTGTGCGCCGGCAGGATTTCTTTTCCCGCGTCATCTTTTTTTCCGGAAAACCAGTCGCCGGAGAAATTTGCCCCGCATTCGGGCAATTCTTTTCCCATTCCCAGCCAGTAAGGCACGCTGTCCTTTACAAGGACATTGGAAAAAATGAGTTCGCGCGGCGTTGTAAGCGCGGAATAAATCGCGGGCTCATCAGCCGAGTTGACATCCTCTATGATGCCGAAAATTCCGCATTCAACGTTTGCGGCCCAGGCCCTGCCGTCCTTGCCCGGCATGATGTAAGCGATGTCGTCGCCTACGATTGTTTGGCCCAGGATCATTGCTGTAGAGGTTTTGCCGCAGGCGCTTGGAAACGCGCCTGAGAAATAAGTAACGCGGTTTTTGCCCGCAGGCTTTGCACCCAGGATAAACATGTGCTCGCAAAGCCAGTCTTCCCTGTGCGCCTTGCTGATCGCCAGCCTCAGAGCAAGCTTTTTCAGGCCAACGCTGTTGCCGGGGTATTGGTTGTTTACAGTCAAAACGCGCTCTTTCTCCAGGTCAATGTATACGCGCCTATTGCAGATGTCCCTGCAAACATTGCCCTGCAGCACGCCCGCGGAATGCACAAAGTGAAAAAAATTCTTTCCCCCGCGCAAGCGCTTGAATTCCCCAAAACCCTGCCTGTACAGCAGGTCCTCGCTGTGCACAACATAGGCGGAATCCGTCAATTGCAAAGCGGGAATGCAAAATCTGGAATTGCACGGACCAAGGCAATAAAATTTTACGAGCATTTCCTTGCCCCGCATTATGCCATCCAGCAAGCCGAGAATTTCTTTCAGGCCCTGCTCCCTGCCAACGGTTTCAATCGACTTGCTCAGCGTTGCGCCCGGCGACAGCAAAACCCGCGTATTAACAAGGTCCCTGCCCTGGTCTTTCATGCCGTCAAAGTGAACCGAGTGGCCCCGCATTGCCAACGCTGTTTCCTCGCGATTTGCCAAAGAAAGCCGCCTCGCATATTGCCTGTCCTGCTCCGAATCGTCCAAGACAGTAATGCGCGCCGGTGCGCACAACGCCGCGTACTCCTCGATTATTCTTTCGACAAAGCCGTTGCTTACAGCCCGCAATTTCTGCCTGCTGGGCTTATTCATCAGCGATTCCGCTGTCTTCACTCAGCCACCTCGGCGCATGCAAGAAAAATGTTTTCGAACAATTCTGGTATTTTTTCGTTCGGCACAGCGGAGAAAGCGATGCGGACAAGATTGCCGAAAACAATTACGCCCGTGTCGTATTTTTTCAGCAAAACCTGCCTGACTTTTTCAGCGTCAATGCCGTCGTTGAGCTTAATGCACATGAAGTATCCGGAATTGAACGGCAGCGGAACAAAGTATTTGGCGAACTTTTTGCCCGCGAGAACATCCTTTACTGTTCCGTAGCGCTTCCTCAATATTTCAAACTTTTGTTTCCTTTCGGAAGCGTATTCCTCCGAAGCCTGCGCCTGCAGCAACAGCACCTGGGAAATGTTCGGCGCGTTGGAAACGCTCCCCCTGATTGCGCCCGCGAGCTTTGCCTCAAGCGCAGCATACAATTCCCTGCTCCCGCCTTTTATGCCGAAGGTCACAAAGCCGACGCGAAAACCCCAGGCAAAATCCTCTTTTGTCGGACCGTCAATCTTCACAGCGAGAATGTTCTCGTGCAAATCAGCGAGCCAGGAAAACAGCGACTCTTTTTCAATTCCCTCCTCAAACACCAGGCCGAAATAGGCGTCGTCGAGCAGTGCAAGAATCTTGTTTCCGGCTTCCCCTGATTTTTTTATTGCTTCAACGATTTTTTTGGCTTCCTCCACGGTCGGCGTGTACCCCGAGGGGTTATTCGGAAAATTCAGCAGCAAAATCTTTTTGCCTTTTTTCCCTTCCGACAGTTTTTTTTCGAGCCCTGCGACATTGAATGCGTTTTGCCTGAAAGCGAGACAAGTATCGAGCCTCGCGCCGTATGCGTTTTCAAATACAAGCCTATAGTTTTCCCAGAACAAGCTGGGCAGAATTATTTTGTCGCCCGCATCGGCAAACAGGTACGCTGCCATGCTCAGGCCGTGCGTTAACGCGATTGTCGCGACAGGCAGGCTGGTTTCTTTCCCTGCAAGCGAGGGGTTTTTTTCAAAAAGCATTGCGCGCCATTTTTCTCTCACGTCCTGCCTTCCAAAGCTTGGTGCATAGGAAAAAGCCTCGTGCGGCACGAGCAAGAGTTTCTGCAGCGATGGCAGGCGCATTGTTTCCGCATTGTCCTCCAGCGCGATGCCGATGGTTGCATTGATTTTTTTGCCCTTTGCCTCGGCACCCTGCGACAAAATGCCGCGCTTTGGGAAAAAAATCGCCTTCCCGCGGCCCGATAAAAGAGAAAAAACCGCGGGGGAATTCTTTTTGATTGTTTCATTCAAGGCAATGGCTTCCCGGTTCAAAGGCATCAAAAAAACACTGTAAAAAATAGTGCGATTTTGTTTTTAATTCAACCCAAAAAGTGCGATTTTCGCATTTCACAGCACCGCGCTGGCCGCACTGCCGTTCAACCCGCCTTTCTTGGCAGCCGGAATAGTTTATTAAAGGCGAAAGCAAAAGATAATAACATGCTCTACGCTGCAAGGAAAAGGTTCGAGCGCCTTTCGGTTTGGATTGGAATGCTGTTCAGCGGCATTCCGCTTTCCCCGAACCAGTGGACAATTCTCTCACTGCTGCCAGCGGTTGCCGCTGCTTATTTTGTCGCAATCGACCAGTTCTTGAACGCGGCTGTTCTTTTCATTGCCGCGGCTTTCCTCGACTTGGTTGACGGCAGCGTTGCAAGGGTCACCGGAAGGGCGAGCAGGTTTGGCGCTTACCTTGACACTGTGGCGGATAGGTATGTGGAAGCGCTTGTTATTTTCGGGCTGCTGTTCGTGAAACTGCCGGACCCGAATTTCTTTTTGCCCATGAAAGCATGGCTGTTCATTTACTTTTTCGGCGCAATGATGACAACCTATGCGAAAGCAGCCGCAAAGGAAAAAGAGATAGTAAAGGAAGGGGCTGAGCTGAAAGGCGGCATTCTTGAAAGGGCAGAAAGGCTGCTCATACTTTTCGCGGGAATACTTCTTGCGGCAATAAACCCGGCTTTCCTGAGCATTGCAATAGTCCTGCTCGCAATACTTGCGAACATCAGCGCGCTGCAAAGAATCTGGATTGCAAGGAAAATGGCAAAACCAGCAGAAGCGCGCACCGCAAAGGGCAATAAAAAGAAAAAATAAAAAAAAATCGAGGGCGTGAAACACAAAGGGTGTTCAAATGGTTTTCGGCCTGTTTGAGGGAAGCATCGAGCTGCGGCTGAACAAAACCAACTTCTTTTTCGGTGAAACAATTGAAGGCACGCTGGCGCTGAAGCTGAAAAAGCCGAAAGACGCAAGGCAGCTGAGAGTCAGCATTGTCGCGGAAAGGGAGACAACACAATACAGCGGCGGCAAACGCAGCACAAGAATTGACACTATTTTCAAGTCAGATAATGTGGTTGACGGGGAAAAAACCTACCTGCCGCCAGGCGGCGAATACCCTTTCAAAGTGCAGCTGCCCGCAAGCAGCGCTATTCCGCAAGCGCCGCAGTTCGAAAGTGCAGTGGGAACAGCGATAAAAGTAGTGCAGGCGCTTTCAATGCAAAACACCAGGATGAAGTGGTTTGTCGACGCCTCGCTTGACATCCCAAAGGGCATTGACATCAACAAAAAAGTCCAGATCACAGTTCAGTGAAAAAGCAGCCGCAACTTCTTTTCCAATTCTTTTGGATAAAGCAAGAGCGGCCGCAGCACGACAAGATGCTGGATCGCATCGAATTTTGAATAAGAACGCAGCGATGCTGAATCAACTTTGCTGTCCGATGTGACAAGCGCTTTAATGTTCCGTTCTCTAATCAAGGCGGGAAGGTTTTCCCGTTCCGTTACAACAAATCTCCTGAAATTATTCAACGGCACAATTTTTTCCAATAAATTTTCAATCTTCCTGCCGCGCTTTTTTGCGACAGGGAAAACATTGCAGCCCCTCCTCATCATCAAAAAAGCCGCGGGCAAATCCCGATTCGTGCCGCCCATCAAAAGCGCCACGTTGCCCTCAACGCCGATTGGCAGGCCAGCAATGCCCGGCTGCTGCCCCGCATAAATGAAAAAATCTTTTTTGCCTATTTCAACGCAAACCTCTTTCTCAGGCTGCTTCAGCTTGACCTTAAGGCCTGCGATTTCGCGCTGCACAGCAGCGCCAAGCCTGCGCTCAAGGTCGCTTGCGGAAAAATCCCTGTTGTTCGCAACAGTTACATCTAGAGCGAAAGAATCGCCCTTTTTCAGGTGCTTTTTTGCGGAAGAAACAACGGCGCTTTCAATGGCGGCATAACCAACTCCTTCAAAGTGCGCGGCAAGAGCGGCGGCGTGGATGCCCGGCACAAGAAGCAGAACCTTTTGCGCTTTTTTTGCGTTGCCGCAGAAAAGATACAATCGCCCGCCGCCCCGGATTATTTTTTCGCACTTGACACTGTTGCGGCGCAGCGCGAACCTGATGTTGCGCAACAGCTTTTTCGTGAAAAACTGGCGCACTGGCGGGCTTTTTATCGCGATTTCGCTCGCAGTCTTTACCAAAACGCACTGCTCTATTTTTGCCGCTATCATAAGTTATTTAAAGCGAATAAAGGCATAATAATTATTGTGAAAGCAATGCAGAGTGAGCGACTTTGCCAACAGCAGCAAGCTTATTCTAAGCGTTTTGGATAGCAACTGGCGGCTTTCACAGAAAGAAATCTCTGCTTTTACGGGAGTTCCCGAAAGGACTGTGAGGCACGGCCTCAAACGGCTCACGGAGAAGGGGCTTGTCAGGGAGCAGGTTGTCTGGAGCGACTTGCGGCAGAAGCTGTTTGAACGGGGTGAGGCACTTTGTTTGAATTCGCGCGGCTGATGGCTTCCGACATAAGGGCAGTGAAACAAAATGACCCCGCGGCCAAAAACTACGCAGAAGTGCTGCTATGCCACACGCCGCTGTGGGCAATAATGACATACCGGATTGCGCACCCGATGCACAAGGCAGGGCTACCGCTGCTGCCGAGGTTCGCGCTGACAATGATGAAGGTCATTACAGGAGTGGAGATCCACCCTAACGCAAA
>JAPLVT010000018.1 GCA_026396975.1 Candidatus Iainarchaeum sp. | reverse complement strand
TCTTGTCCCTTGATATTAGGATAAAAATATTTTAATAAACACACGCAAGGCAAAAAGCATTTGTTATGTATAATAAAATTCCTTTTTTATTGCTTTTCCCTCCATTTTTCTGGTGATGGTGCAGAAAATTTCGCGGGAGTTGTTCGCTCTTGTCAGCGAGAGCGAGGGCAGCAACTGCTTCCTGCTGAAGGGCTCGAGGATTGCGGCGCTCATTGACCCAGGCACTGCAAGCAACAGGGAGCAACTGCTCGGGCTTTTGAAAAGCGCAGGCCTGCGCCAAGAAGATATACGGCTTATTTTGCATACCCACGGGCATGCCGACCATTTCGGCGCTGACTTTCTGTTCCCCCGCGCTGAGGTTGTGATGCACAAAAGCGACGCGCTGGCAGTGAATAGCAGGGATGCCGATGTTTCCTGCTCGAGTTTTTTTCTCGGCGTGCAATTCCCTGAAATTAAAAAATTCCTCTCAGGCAAGCAAATCATTGATTTGGGTGGAATTAAACTGCGCGTCATTGAAACACCGGGGCATACTCGGGGCAGCGTTTGCTTTTTCGAGGAAAAGCAAGGCTGGCTGTTCAGCGGCGACACTCTTTTTGTTGCGGGCAGTGGCAGGGCTGACCTGCCCGGCGGCGACGCGGAAGCGCTGGCCGAAAGCCTTTTCAGGCTGCAGAAACTGAAAATAGCGCTTTTGCTGCCTGGGCACGGCGGCATTCTCAGGGGCGCGGAAAAAAACAGGCAGAACGTCGACCTTGCATTAAGCGAAATGTGAGCGCTTTCGGTAAAGCATTTAAATGGGTTTCTTTATAGGGGTTAATTAACCGGTTTTTTAGCGCCGGGTGTTTTTATGCAAGACGGAAAAACATACAAGAAGATTCTTTCCCTGATCGCAGAGAAAGGCGGGCTCACTTTCATGCAGCTTGACCCGCCTAACTACAAGTCAGGGGTAGTCGGAAAAATAGCGCGCATCGCGGAAGAGAATGGCCTGGACGCGTTTGCCGTAGGCGGAAGCGTCAACGCGCAGGGAAAGCAGCTCAACGAGGTTCTGAAGGAAATAAAGGCAAACAGCTCTATTCCCACAATAATTTTCCCTGGCAACATTTCGACGCTGAGCAAGCATGCCGACGCGATTTACTTCATGTCAATGCTGAACAGCAACGACCCTTACTGGATTACTGGCGCGCAGATCGGCGCCGCGTTCCCCGTAAAGCAATTAGGTATTGAGGTTATCCCCACTTCTTACATTATCGTGGAGCCCGGCGAGGCAGCGGGCTGGATGGGAAGGGCACAGTTAATTCCGAGAAACAAGCCCTATCTTGGCGCCGCGACAGCGCTCGCTGGGCAGTATCTCGGCAGCAAGCTGATAATACTTGAGAGCGGCGGCGGGGCGCCCCAGCCGGCGTCGAAGCAGATGGTTGCAGCGGTCAAAAGCGTGCTTGAGGTTCCGCTGCTTGTTGCCGGCGGCGTCAGGACGCCAAAATTTGCTTTCGAGTCGATAAAGGCTGGCGCTGACATAGTGCAGATTGGCGCTGCTTTCGAGAGCTGCAGGGGAAAATTGCCCGAGATGGGCAAGTGCTTTAAGTCAATGACTGATGCTGTGAGAAAAGCCGGAAAGGCGAAGAAGTAAAGGATTAAATTTTCCCGCGTGCTAATCCTTTTTATGGCAAGGCGCAATGTTACAAGGCTTAAACCGCTTGTGGGGGGTAAAGCGGTTATTTCAGCAAAGAGAACTATTGAAACTGCGATCAGGAGAGATTTTGCTCGACAGGTCAGAATGTTAGCCAGAGATGCGGTAAATATGGCTGATTTCACACCAAAAATCCGAGAGCACGCATTTGCAAAAAGACCTGGTGAAAAGCCGATCGGGGCGTCCCTGTTAAAGTATCCCTATGGTGTAGCAGGAAGAAAGCTTAATCCGGGGGAAAAGTTTGCTATCCACACACACCCAAATTGCTCTGCGGCAACACAGCCTTCCATACGTGACTTGCAAAACCTTGTTAAAACAGCACAGGGAGGCAAGAAGATAACCCAGGTAATAAGCGTAATCGAAACATCAGGAGTTGATTCTAAGCTCTTTAACGAGGTCTACCACAGCTATCTTCTTCCTCATTCAAGCCTGAGGCGCCTCCATCCAAGTGATCGCCACGATCTGAAGGAGTTGGTTAGTTTAGCCACAAGGCAGTTATCCTCAGAAATCCGAGAGATAGGCAGGGTATTTATGCAACCCACGCAAGCCCTATTACAGATGCCCCCTCAAAAAAGAGAGAAGCTATTAGCTTACCTCAACAAGATGCTGGAGGTGTCCGGGTCGCAGCGGTCTCTTACTTTACAAACAAAAAAATATATTTCCCGCACTTATGGCAAACTATTCAAGGTGCGCTATGTTCCAATGCCAGGCTACAAGTATAGCGAACGCGGCAGGGAATTCGCAAAAACCTAATTTTTCTCATTTTACT
>JAPLVT010000068.1 GCA_026396975.1 Candidatus Iainarchaeum sp. | reverse complement strand
GATTCCGCAGTGCCTCGGAGGCCAACTGGTAACCAACGCAATTCGCAGTGCAATCCCTTCTTTGCGCGTTCAAAAAGAATAGTGCTCCCTTGCAAGGGGTTGAACAAAAGAATAATACCCTAAATCACACATCAGGGAGGTTCTAACGTTCAACACCCTTGAGCCCACTCCTCGAATTAATTAATATTATATACACTAAAGGTTTAAATCTATTTGCGCCAGCATGCGCGCCAGCGGGTGCCGAAAGCCGCCCAAACACTTTTTCCAGGCTATTTTGCAGGGGCAGTTTCATTATCCCGGCGCATGCTACCATACTTAAATCAATTCCCGCCCGACCACGCATGCAGCCCTTCTTAATCCAATTTCCGCCCCCAGCGCATTGCGGCTTGCGCCACCCGCTTAAATCAATTCCCGCCCGATTGCGCATGCCGCCCTGCTTAAATAAATTTCCCACCACTTCAATCCTCATGCGTTCAATCGCCCTAACAGGCAGCATGGGAAGCGGCAAAACAACAGTGCTCCGCATGCTGCGCAAAGCAGGCGTTGCCACCATTGACTGCGACGCGGTTGTGGCTGAACTTTACGGGAAAAAGGCAGTGCAAAAAAAGCTTGCGGGTGTTTTCGGCTCGCATTCAAAGGGAAAAATCGCGGAAATTGTTTTCAAAAACTCCGAAAAAAGGGGAAAGATTCAGCGCTTATTGCACCCCCTTGTCTGGCGCGAGGTGCAGCGCCTGCTGGGCAAATTCAGGGCTGCCGGCAAAAAAGCCGTTGTAACCGATGTGCCGCTTTTGTTCGAAGCCGGCTGGCAAAAGCGCTTTGATGGTGCGATTGTTGTTTTCGCCCCAAAAAAGCAGTGCCTGCGGCGGTTGCAAAAAAAAGGCGTTTCGAGAAGCATGGCGCTCGCGCGTTTGCGCTGCCAGCTGCCAGTGCGCAAAAAGGCCGCAAAAGCCGCTTCGTTTTTTTCAGGGCAGGAGAGGCGTGGGCGCAAAAAGGTTAAAAAAGCCCTGTTTGTTATTGATAACAGCGGCAGCCTGCGCAATACTCGGGCGCAGGCCAATAGCCTGGTCACGGAATTGAAGCGTTGAATTTTTTGAAGCGGTGTTTTTCTTGCAGGAAAAAAAAGTTGCAATTTAACAAGGAACTTTTGACCCTGTTACCTTGGGGCACTTGGATGTGATAAAACGCGTCCTGCTTATTTTCGACAGCGTCGTTGTCGCCGTTACAACCAACCCTGCAAAAGAGCCGCTTTTTTCTCTGGAAGAAAGGGTGGCGCTTCTGCACAAATGCGCCAAAGGAATAAAGGGCATTGAGGTCGACTGTTTCGGCGGATTGCTTGTCGATTATGTGAAAAAAAAGAAAGCCCGCATCATCATTAGAGGCCTGCGCGAATTGAGCGATTTTCAGGCCGAGTTCCAGCGCGCAATAATCAACAGGAAGCTCGCGCCGCATGTAGAGACTGTTTTTGTCATGACGAGCCCGCGGTTTTTCTACCTCAACAGCACGGCTGTAAAGGAAATCGCGGCTTTCGGCGGCGACATTTCGTGCTTTGTCGCGCCATGCGTTAAAAAGGCTCTTAAGGCGAAATTCGCTAAAACCTGAAAGCAAAGATTTTTAAAGGAAAAACACTTCTTATATACAAATTGAAAAATTCCAAAAATCGCGGCAAAAAAATTGATGCCTTTGGGATTTTTAAAAAACTTGAAAGGAGGGAAAGCATGAATAAAAGAGGACAAGCAGCATTGGAATACCTGATGACCTATGGGTGGGCACTGATAGTCATTGCAATCGTTGTTGGAGTGCTTATTTTCATTGTAAGCAGCCCGGCAGGCGGAGTAGTGTGCAGCAGCAGCGACCCGGCAAAGATACTGTTCAAGAGTTCAAATATCTTGGCAGGAGCCGCACTTACAACACCAGCATCAACAACGGCTGTGATTAACATTCAGAATGCCACCGGGGGCGCAATCGGCACAGTGCACGTTAGTGCTGCCACCGGCAACTTTTCGGCAACTGGAGAAATAATCAGCACAAGTACTACAGGAACCGCGGATACTGACATCACAACAGTAGTCTCGGGTGGAAACATGTACATAATGCCAGAGTACAGTGCAGATATAGCTTCAGCAGCTACAATATTGGGCAGCTATACGTTTACATACAACGACCAGTTCGGCTACGCCAAATCAGCGGTAATCACATGCCAGGGAAAGGTCGCATAAACAAGCTTTTCCTTTGATTTCCTTTCTTCTTTTTTTTCTTTTATTTATCTTACGCGGCAGCGTAAGCTGTCCTGATTTTTTTTGTTTTGCGGTAAAACTGCTGGCCGCGTGCTATGCGCAGAATGGTGCAAAAACAGTATTGCGGCTGCCGTTGGGTTAAACGAACGAGCTTATGTTTCCAAGCAGCCCGCCAAGCACTATTCTTACCATGTAGAACAGCAACAGCGATATTCCGAGTATTATTGGGATGAATTTCATTCCCCTTTTTTCGCTTCCCGCGTTTATTGCGCCAATCGTGAAAGAGGCGAATACTGATGTTACCACAAGCGCTATTGCCGCATAGAATGCCACAAACTCTTCAGTTATTCCGACTGTTGGCACCCCAAAAAACCTGCCGATGCTGCTCATTTGGGAGTATTGCTGCATTTGTTCCGGGTTTATGCTAATCGATGCGGTCTGCTGCGCGAGAATGCCCACGATAACGCTGCTTATCCCAAAAAGCAGTGGCGCCCCGAACGCTGCCGCGAAGAAAATGAGGAGAATGTACATGCTGATATCTGCCTTAATCTCATCCTTTATCGCGTTTTCCTCTCTCTGGTCACTGCCCAGCTGCATAAGGAGGTCGGCTATTTGCCCGCCGCTTTTTATTCCCTGCACCAACAGCCAGATTGTCCTCTCCAGCGCAATGCTCTTTATCCTTGCCGGCACGCCCATCAGCGCGCTGTCAACTCTTTCCCCGGACATTATTTCCTTGCTCGCTTCTTTTAGTTCAGTGCTCAGCAGGCCGAATTCCGGGCGCGCGGAAGTGAAAATTGCTCTCTCTGTGGTCAGCCCTGCTTTTATGTTGCTTGCAATCAGCTCCAGCACGTCGGGAAGAACTACATCAATTTTTCTTCCGCTTCCTTCCGCCATCTGGTCTATCCAAAAGTATGTTCCGCCGCAGCATATCAGGAAAACAAGCCCGAAAGTCGCGATTACTGGCACGTTGAAGAAAAGGTAGAAGTACATTGCTGCTGTCGCCGCAACCGCGAGGCTGAACAGTATCAGGAATCCAACGAATCTTTTTTCTTCCACTGATATTCCGACATAAGCGAGTTCCCTTCTGAATGCGTTTATAATGCTTTCAGGCAGCATGCTCGCTATTCTCTGGTACAATCCCATTTCTTTTTCACCCGATTATGTTCGGTCTCCTGCTTTTTATTATTCCCACGTACATGAACTGCATTACAGTTATCAGCGCCAATAATGCCCAGAACATCATCTCGTCTATTTTTATCTGCGGGAAAGAGCCGAGCACTATGAGAAATGTGAGGCCAAGCGCGGGCATTATTACCCCAATCATCATGTACATCAGCGAGAGCAGCTTCAGCTGGGAACCATATCTGCTTATCGCGATTTTCTGCTCCCTGAGCATTGAGGCTACTGTTTCGCTCATAACGCTGCTAACGTCCGCGCCCGCTTTCATGCCGTTGACCATCTGCCAGAGCGCTTTCCTGAAGAAATGGCTCGGGTTTCTTTCCGCCATCTGCTCAAGGGTTTCGTCCACAGGCGTGCCTGTGTTCATTTTGTCAACAGCCCTTCCGAATTCGCTGCTGACCGCGCCGTAGTTTCCCTTTGCGACAGTGTTCATGCAGTCGAAAAGGCTTACGCCGCTTTTCAATTGCACAAGCGTTGCCCTGAGCGCAAAAACAAGGTTTCTTTCCAGATCCCTTCCTTTCTTCCTGACCAGCATTGTCGGGTACATTATCATCTGCACGAACATCATCATTCCCATGACAATTCCCCCAATTACCCCCAAGATTATGGGTCCCGCGCCTGTTTGCAGCTCTTTTGGCAGGCTTTCTATGGGGCCGATTCTTATGAAAACCATTGAGAACAGCAGCGTGAAGAACGCGAAGTAGAATATTGTGAGGAAGACCATTATTGCGCCGTA
This sequence comes from Candidatus Iainarchaeum sp., assembly GCA_026396975.1. Lineage (GTDB taxonomy): Archaea > Iainarchaeota > Iainarchaeia > Iainarchaeales > JAPLVT01. Next base: position 3,147 of record JAPLVT010000068.1, on the reverse strand, counting down.
TTCCCTCTCGTCAACATCGATGCCCGCTGACTCGAGCTTGTTTTTTAGCCCCGGCATTATTTTGCTGAATCCCGCGCCGTATCGCATGAAAGGCGCGCTCATTCTTTTCAGGACGCCCACTGGCATCGGGGCAAAAGGGATTACTTTGGCCATTTTTGCTCACGTGAATTTTCCAAAACTATAATCGCGGTTTTTCGGGCTTTGCTTTTTCTGCCAATTTACAATTGCGGCTTCTGGTTTTTTTCCACTGCCCGCATGAGTGTTTCCGGCTCCCGGTAGTAATGCGCTATTACCTTGCCCACATCGCTTACGCGGTGGACATCGAATTTTATCATCCATTCAAGTATTTTCTCCTTGTTCTGCAGTTCGCCCGCTATTTCAGCCCTGCTCATGCCAGTGTGCATGCCAAGCTCGTCGAAAAGCCTGATGCTGTCGCTGTGCTTGACTATTTTGTCGTCAGTGCCCCTCCACCTGTACAGTATGTTTGCCTTTACTTCCTCTTCCTTTCCCCTTTTTTCCGGGATGTATTCCGCTATCTGCAGCATTCTTCTTACCCCCAATCGCCTGTTCCTGAACATCACGACATTCAGGTGGACTGCCTCCAATAGTGTCGCGGGTATGCTTACAGGCGGGTTTATGAAGCGCCTTATTGTTTCTTCCGCTGTGTTCGCGTGGAATGTAGTGTAAACACTGTGCCCTGTGTGCATTGCCTCGAACATTACTTCCGCTTCGCGCTGCCGCCTTATTTCGCCGACAATTATCCTGTCCGGTCTCATTCTCAGGCTGTTCACAAGCAGGTCGAGCATTGTCACGCCGCCTTTTCCTTCCGAGTTCGGCTCTCTTGTCGTGAGTGGTACCCAGTGCAAAAAGTCGGGAAGAGTTAACTCCCTAGTATCTTCTATAGAGAGTATCCTGTGGTTTGGCTGCAGGAAAGGCATGCAAACGTTAAGGAAACTGGTTTTTCCGCTTCCTGTTCCGCCGCTTATTATGATGTTCATTTCGTATTCCATGCAGAGCCATACTAGCGCCATTGCCTCCTTGCTCACAGTGTTGTTTGTTATGAAGTCCGTCACTGTCCATGGCTCCCTTCTGAAGCGCCTTATTGTTATCGTGTTTCCCTTGCTTGATATCGGGAAGAGAGTGGCGTTTGCCCTGTCCCCTGTTATGAGGTGCGCGTCCAACAGCGGGTTGAGTATTGTTATTTGTTTTCCCACTCTTCTCGCGATTATGCTCGCATAGTTCTCCACTTCCTCGTCGCTTTCGATCGAAACGTTTGTCTTCAGCCAGCTGTATTTTTTGTGGTAGACCCATATCGGCTCTTTTCCGCTGTTCACGACGATTTCTTCAAGGTTTCCGTCGTTCAGCAGGAATTCCATTTTCCCGAGCCCGAGCATTTCGTTCAGCAGTATCCCGATAAGCATGTTTTTTGTTTCTTCGTTCATCCTTGGCAGTTCGCGCTGCAGCAATTCCGTTGCCCGTTGCCTGAATTTTTGCTTTGTTTTTTCGACGAATTTTGCATCCATCATTTTTTCGGCCCTGATGGCTGTTTCGCTGAGTATTGCGGTCCGCAGGTTGTTGAGCAGCGCTGTTGTTCCCGCGCCGTAGGAGGGAAAATTCAGGAAGTATTCCCTTACGAATGCTTCTGGCCTGTCTATTATGTTTACCTCTATCTGCACGCCGTCGCTGTCAACGTTGTATGTCTCCACAACGTTCGCTTTTTCGCTGCCGTCAGCCATTTTTTCCGCGTCGTCCATTCGTTTTATCCTCTTTAATTATTTCTTTTCTGTCTTTTTCTTTTTTTCCTCTTCCTGCTTTTTCTTTTGCTGATCTTTCCAGCGCAGGTATCCCGGGAAAGCGAGCTTTACCGAGCCGATTGGCGGGTATATTACTTCCACAAGCTTGTTTTCTTCAAGTATCCGGCTGTATTCCTGCACTCTCGCTTTTTCCATGCCAAGCTCTTTTGCAATCTCGTCCAGGTCTGCGGCTCCCTTGAATTTCACGACGTTCAATATCCTGTCGAAGTCTGTTTCAATCTTCGCCTTGACAATCTCTTTTTCCGTAGTCTCGATTTTTTCTTTTTTCTGCGAGGTAATCGTCATTTCCTCGAATCCCGGCGCGGGCTTTATCATCTCTTCCCTGCGCGTTTCCTCCTGCAGTTCTATCAGGTTTATGAGCTTGTGGAAATCGTCCACAAGCCTATTGCTGTCCAGTGACTGTATCTGTGATTCAAGCGTCCGTTCCGGCACCTTGTATTTTTTGAGCAGCTGCGCGAGCTCGTCCTCAAGCCTGTCCAATTGCCCTTTATCTACCCTGCCGCCTGCTTTATCTTGCAATGCCTTTTCCAACCTGTCGCTTAACCGCGGCTTCTCAACACGCTGTTTTTCCAGTTCTTCCGCGCCCCACCCGTCGCTTGGCGGCGCATACGCCGGTCTTGCGGGCCTTTGCGCAGGCCAGCCCGCTTGCTGTTGCGCCCGCCCTGCTTGCGCTCTTGGCGGCTGTGTTCCGGGCTGCGGTTTGCCTTTTCCGGCTTTTTGCGCGCGCTGTTCTGGTTTGGCCCATTCATCCCAGAATCCCTGGTCGCCCTCTCTTTCTTCAATTGGCGGCGCCTCAAACCTTTCGCTTCTCGGCTGCCTCTCTATTATCCTTTCTATTACTCTCTCTTTTATCGGGGCCTCTGCCGCCGGAGCCGCCTGGCCCGCCCCTGCTTTGTACTCGGGTATTCTCGCGACTTTTTCAGCCATTCTTTCGATTGCCCACGCCATTTTTTCCTCTTCGCCGGCAGGTTTTGGCGGCGCCGCATATCCCTGCGCGCCCACCGCCCTGTCCGCTATCTTCACAAGCGCTTCCGCGACCTTTTCTTCTTCCATCGCGCCTTTTACCGGCGGGGTGTATGATGGCATTGCTGCCGCTCTTTCCGCGATTTTTTCCAGTGCCCTCGCGACCCTCGTGCTGATTCCATAGTCGCCTGCGCCTGCCGCCTCTTTTCCTGCCTGTGCCAGCTTTTGTTGCGCGGTTATCTGGACTTTTTCCACTTTGACATCTGTTTCCCCGGGCTTTTTCCCTTTTGCCTCTTCAAGCAGGCGTTTCTTCAGTTTCAGCTCCGCAAGTTTTGACTGGTAGTCAAAAAGTTTTTCCCTGAACTGGCCG
>JAPLVT010000133.1 GCA_026396975.1 Candidatus Iainarchaeum sp. | reverse complement strand
TATCAGGACTCCCACAAGAATGCCGACAATTGTGGTTATCGCAAAGCCCACCAGCTTTCCAAGCCCGAATCCTATAAGGATGAGTGGGCTCATGGCAGCAATCATAGTGACTGCAGCAGCCACGACAATGAAGAAAGCTCTTTTCATCTTGGTGATATAACTGCCGCTCTCGGCCTCTTCGCCTTCGCCCCTTCTGCCCTTCAAAAGCTCGTCTGTTATCACAATCTGGTCGTCGACTCCTGTTCCGACAGCCGCGATTATTCCCGCTACAGCGCCCAGGTCGAATTTGCTTATGAGCGAGGAAAGAGCAACAGTTATGAAAACCTCGATGATGCTGATTGTCGTTATCGGCAGCATCAGCTTGAGCACTCTGTAGCGCACGAACAGCATGACGGCAACAACCAAGACCGCGAGAATTCCCATGAGAGCGACACTCTGCAAAAAGTTTTCTCCTAAAAGCGGGCTAATTGTTTCCTTGCTGATGCTTTTAACGCTGACGCTCAGGCTGCCGCTCTGCAGCAGTATCTCAAGGTCGGACCTGTGCTGCTCGGCAAGCTGCGGCGTCGAAGCGTACCCGAAAATCTGCAGCTCGCCCATCGGCTTTGCCTCGGCAAGAGTCGCAACATCCATCTGGGCCACGCTTTCGCCAAGGCCTATGATGCTGCGCAGGCCCACGGCGTCCATTATGAAAGGCTTGCCTTCAGGCACCGCGACTTGCTGCAGCTCGAAGCCGAGCGATGAGAGCTGCTCTTTAAGGTTCTCTGTCAGGCTCGCAGGCACAACAGCGGTTTTCTTTTCCCATGCAAGCGCCCGCAGTTCGTTCAGGTCTTCGGCTGTGAACTGACTACCGCTTACAGTAATGTAAGGCGCTGCCGCGTTCAGCAGTATTTCCTGCATCTGTGTGCCCGGCGAAATTCCCTCCGCAGTCACTCCGTCAAGGAGCATGCGCTCGTCGGAATCGTACAAATCAGCAGGCACCACCAGGACCGCGTTCTTGGGCCTGTCGATGAAGAAGTATGTCTTGTCGCACTCGTACTGCCTGCCTGTATCAGGCGAATAGGACGTAAGCTCGCACCTGTGGAAAGTCAGCTCAGTGAAGCGCTGCGCGGCAGTGCTTTTCAGCACGAACGGCAGGCTCCACCTGATGTTGTCGCCCTCCTTGTAAAAGCCGTATCCCTTTGCCGGGTCTTTCGGCATCTCGATTATGTCTTCGCCGACAAAAATCACGTTGCCGTCGATTGTGGCTTCGAAAACGCCCTGCTTTTTGAGCAGGGACTCTATCCGTTCGATTGTCGCTGGGTCTGTTTCCGCAATCTGCGCTATTACAAAGCTGTCGCCGAAAAAGCTCACTGTTGTGTCCCTGAGCCCAGTCCAGTCAAGCCTTTGCTGCATTGTCTGGATGACGCGCGCCCTTTCATCCAAATTGTTTACAGGCTGCGCCAGCTGCACCTGGAAAAGAGTTCCGCCCTTGAAATCAATCCCGAATTCCAGCCCCCTTGTGGCAACAATAAAAACCGCTGTGAGCAGGAAGGCGAGCATAAGCAAAATGCGCCAGTTTTTGAGCAGCGAAGACATCAGGCGACCACCTTTAGGGGATTGGCATTGCAAAACATTACATCAAGCCGCCGCATTACCTGGCCACCTTCAGAACCGCTTTCACTGGACAGCCAAGCAGGCGCATGCACTGTCATGCAACCACCTTTCTGCTTTTTTCAACGTACCAGAGCAGCAGCGGCGCATTCATCAGCCATGTGCCGATGATATCGCCTATCAGGCCAAACAGCAGCACAGCGGATATCTCGAAAATCACGCCGATCTGGTTGAAGTATGAAACCAACAGCATTACGAGAACAGCCGCGACAGTAGTGCCAGTCATGGTAAGCCCTGTCCCCATGCTGTCGTAAGCGCGCTCGGCAGGCGTTTTTTCGCGCCTCTGCAGCATGCGCGAGGTCAGCATTATGTCCGTGTCAATGCTGTAACCCAGGAGCATCAGCAGCGTTGGAATCGTGCTCAGCGACATTGGCATTGAGAAAACAGCCATCAGCGCAACTGCGCTCGCGACATCGAAAATTCCGCACGCGATGACCGCAATGCTCGGCACAATGCGCCTGAAGAAAAGGAAAATCACTATTACGACAAGAATTAGCGAGAAAATCGCGACGTTTATTGCCGTCTGCCAGAAGGAAGCGCTGAGCGTCGGGCTTACTTCCCTCAGCTGGAAGGCAACTTTCTGCCCGAGCGAGAATTTCTCGATTATGAGGTTCTGCATTTTTTCGTTCGCGTTCTTTTCTGCTTCAATAATGTACAACTCCGCCTGGTTGACAGCCAAAGCTGGGTCCGGGGGAAGCGATGTTTCGGCAAGGAATTGCTTTATGAGGTCTACGGCGCGGCTTGCCCCCTCTAACGCACCAGCAGTGTTTCCTGCCGCAAGCGATGCCTTGGCTATTTCTGCCATTGCCTCGGCTGCCGCAATCGGCTTGTTTTCCGCGAACTGGATATTAACGCCGCTGCCAGTTGGGCCGGAAACGCTTGTGACCTTCAAATCGCTGAGCTCGAAGTTCTGCGAAAGGAGGTTTTTGAGTTCTGCCGCGTCCACGGCTTTGTCTGCCCGCATTATTATGAGTGTTCCGCCCTTAAAGTCAATGCCAAGCGGCACAGTGGGCCATACGAAAATCGCGAAAAAGAACACCACGTAGAGGATAAGCGGTATCGCAAGCGTCAGCTTGTAGTTCTTTTTGCCGTAAATATTGGGAAGCTTCAAGCCAAATCTCTCCAAGCAAAAGTGTTCCAATTGATGTTTAATTTATATCAAAAGGCATTATTTATGGTAATTTTTTAATATTGTACTGTTTTTTTATAAGAGCAAGAACAATCTGCTCATCGTTTACTTTTGCACAGCTTAATACATTCCCGATACATTTGCCTGCGTTTACTACACCGTCAAACTGCCGAATCGGCCTTATGCCTTTGCTGCCGTCAAATTTCAG